>NZ_JACOOT010000023.1:0-144402 GCF_014287535.1 Blautia segnis
GCTTAAACACCATTGTTAGCCTTTGGCGCTCCAAGGACTCGGTACTGGCGACTTGCTAAGTCTTACCAGACTGGATTCCCACCAGTTATATATTTGGCACCGAACTGGCGCACACCTCCTGCACACATATTATAATGAGAGCGTGCATAAATCAATCGACTAGCAGTAGAATTGCAGAATATTAGCACATAATTCATCAAATAATCTCCCCATCATGATTATTTCTATAAAGTTATATTCGAATATTTTTTAAGCCATACTATGGAATAATTAAATCGGCAACTTATAACTATGACGGAAAAAACCAGCCTTCCGAAACTTAGAAAAGATCACTTGCTATAGAATTGTAATTTGCTTCTTCTTTGACCCCTTATAAACATAAAAGCTGAACAAACAGGATTTTTCGTCCTACTTGTTCAGCTCTTATTCTACTACCTATAAATCAATTCTTTTAACACAATCTCTTCTGCTGCATTCCGGATGTTATTTACAACTCCAACCCACACCATCTGATCACGAGCTTTCAATTCTTCCGTAACGCCTTGCTTCTCCATCATCTGACGCACCAGAATACCCATCCTCTCCTGTGCTTCATCATCCACAGCATTCAGATGTTTTGTCAATCTGTCTTCCAACATATACAGAGAATACATTGCCGGACGATGCTCTTTCAGATACGTTTTCCGCAGCATTCCATATTTCCCATAATGCGGTTCTTCATCTGTACTGACAAGATTCGGATAGTAAATTCCGTCTGCTCCCAGTGTGTAGGTTCCACCCATTTTTTCAAATGTGCTTTTCATGTGTTATTCCTCCTTGAAATCAGCGATATCTTTAGATCATCGCAAAATATTTCAGGGCAGCCTTGATAGCATCTTCTTTCTCTTTCGGACACTGTGGCACTTTTGGATTTTCTGTCTTTGGCAGATTATAGTTCTCTCCTACTTCGATTCCACATTTCCTTTTGATTTGAGAAATATATAAATTTGAAACCTTCAAGCCAAATTCTTTCAGCACATAATCTTTGATTTCCTGATAGGTCGCTTTCGTCTCTGCACTGGTTGCATCCAGCTCATCTAAGTCTAAGTCGATCTCTATCGTATCATCTGGTTTTTGTTGGGACAAAAGAACAACCGTCTCAACGGTTGTTTCAGTTTCCAAGGGAAGTTCTTTCACTTCCTCACCATCAACAGGCACAGGAAAATTGAATACGATCTTCTTTATCCAACTACCGTCTTTTCTCTTTTCCGGGAACATCTCAATTCGCTCAATAAAGGCTTTCATAAACTCTTTCTGCTCCGCTTCTGTTGCGGAATGGTAGACTTCATCAAATGCCAGTAAGAGCCGATAAATGTTATCGCCAGAGATTTTCTCCTGCTGGATGCTGCGTATCTGTCCTTGCAGTTCGGCAATCTGAACTTCAATTTCCTCTATGATATCATACTGCTCATCATAGCGGCGCTGCAAGTCCAAAATCTTTCTGTCATAGTGGGCATCATTGAGGTCCAAGGTATCCATCTGACGCTCCAAGCGGCTTTTCGTTCCAAAGGCTTGCTTTAGCCGCCCTTGTAGGACAGCAATCTGCTTTTCCATATCTTCTGTATCAACTGCTGTTCCGATTTTCGCCTGAATCGCTTCTACAAACCGTGGATTATTGACCATAGCGGAGATAACCTTCGCCACAAATTTGTTGATTTCCGTCTGCTCAATATTCAGACGGAAGCTGCACTCATGCCCGGTAGGTGTAACCGTATTTTTGCAGTAGTAATAATACCGGGTTTTCTTATCCTTACTGTGCGCCTTGGCGATATTGCCGTACATACTCTTGCCGCAGCATGGGCATTTCAAGATACCGGACAGGATGTGGGCGTGGTCTGGATTATTGACCTTTTCCCGCTTAAAGGAATTGACCTTGCGCTTTTCCTGTGCCAGATACCAATCTTCTTCGGAAATGATAGCTTCGTGCTGTCCTTCATAAACCGGGAACTCCGACTGCTCAACCACATGCATCTCGTTTCTTGTACCCTGTTTCTTTTCTGTTCTTCGTCTGCCGTAAGCAATCTTTCCCATATAAACAGGATTGTACAATACATTTTTCACAAAATCTCTTGAAAATCCCGGAATGGTATTATTCTGTCTTAGTTTCTTAGTATAACCATTGCGGTTCAGATATTTTGCAACTCCTGCAACACCCTCGTTTGTATGAATATAACGATCATAGATTACTCGGATAACTTCTGCTTCATCTTCGGCAATAACAAGTTCACCATTATCCAGTTTATATCCATAAGGTGCAAATCCGCCGTTCCATTTGCCCTCACGAGCCTTTTGTTCCCGTCCTGCCATTGTTTGTGTGCGGATATTCTCTCGCTCGATTTCTGCCACCGCAGACAGCACAGAGATCATCAGCTTTCCTGCATCCTTGGAGCTGTCAATGCCATCCTCCACGCAGATCAGATTGACACCGAAATCCTGCATGAGTTGCAAAGAGTTCAGAACGTCCGCTGCATTTCTGCCAAATCGGGACAGCTTAAAGACCAACACATAAGAAACATCATCTTTGCCGTCCTGGATGTCATTCAGCATCCGTTGAAACTCCTGCCGCCCTTGAATGTTCTTTCCAGAAAAGCCCTCGTCAGAATACTCCCCGGCAACGATCATATCCTCGTATGCCGCATACTTCCGCAGCTTGTCACGCTGGGCATCCAAGCTGTATCCGTCAACCTGCATCGAGGTGGACACTCTTGTATAAAGATAGCATTTAAGTTGTTTCTTTTTCAGAATCTCCACCTCCCTCATTCCTTCCTTTTACCATAAGTCCCTCGTTGCGGATATAATACTCCAAAAGCCACAGCACATAATCCGGTGCATGGCGGTTGTCCAATTCCCATTCAGTCATAGTCCGGTAAGGAATATGGACGAGCTTGCAAAAATCTTTCCGATTCAGTCCTGTGCTTTCCCGCAACTTTATAATTCTGTTTTTACAATCCATCCGTCTTTTCTCCACAAAAGCAAAAAATACACGTTGCGTAATCATTATAGCATAGCCATAGTGAATACGCAACGTGTAAATTGCAAATTTTACGCAGCCTTATCCGTCAGAAGCTGCGCTTGATTACTTTCCTCGGAATACTCCACTTCCTGCGGAGCGTCCTGTTCCAATTTATCCAAAACCTGATGTCCATATTTCTGGAGCATCTGGCTCATAACATCCACACAGCGGTCAAATGCCGCATTATATTTCGCTTCTTCATAATATTTCTTCAATAGGCGATTCCTCCATCAAAGTTCCATATCCTGTCCACGCTTCCGGGCAGGGTGTTCGTGTTCCTGTGTTTCCTTTCCTCTGATGAGGATAGAATTGATAAAAGCCCGAACCTTTTCGGATGCGATTTCCAGTGCATCCAGAAAGGGTTGGGCTTTCTGTTTGAGTTTCATATATTTTTCGCTTACCGCTTCATACCGCTGCTTCCAGATGGAAACCGTCTTTTCTGCGGAAGCCAATTTTTCTTTCAGTCGCTTGTTGTCAGCATTGGCAATAATACCATTGACCGCATAGTGTTTGAGCGTGTCGCATTCATCCGGAGTCAGCACAACATTGTTTCAATCTCCTGCACCGTCAGAGCAACGGTCTTTGCTGTTTTGGTTTCCTTTTGCAGAGCTTCCAGTTTCTGTTTCTGCTTCTCCGTGGCAGCTTTGGCATTCTCCAAACCCCGCTCCACCTGTGCCACCTGTCCGGCCACAGTTTCCAGCCGCTGCTGTTCTGCCTGCACCTTGAACTGGGTCACAGTCAGATGTTCCTCGGTACTGCCACGCTCTCCACGCTCCAGATCGGTATATCCGGCAACTCGCATGAAATGAAAAAAGTCATCCTGCAACACACTGTAGGATGACCTCAAAATCTTTTTTCCTCTTGCGTTCAACATTGGATTACCGTCCTCGTCAAGCACCGGCTTAGACTCCCATTTCTTACTGCGGCTGACCTGTGTGATGACCTCCTTAACGGTTCCCCGGAGGGCTTCATCCTTGCATCGCTTCGACCAAAGGATCTGCTTTTCCACCACCGGGATATAAACCACATGAAGATGATAGTGGTACACATCCTCGCCCAGAGCTTCGGACATTGCCCGGTTGCGCTCATCGGCGTGCATCACAGCGGAGAGGATATACTGCTCACCGCCTACAATCTCCACGGCGGCTTTGTAAGCATCAGCATAAAACTGTTTTGCAAATTCATAGCCGCCATGATTGTAGAAATAAGCAGAGTTCACATCAGATACTAACTCGCCGTATTTGACGGCATCCGGTTTCAGACCTCTGGTGGAAATTACGCCGTCCTGTTCCATCTGCTCAAACGTTTTTACATAATCGTCCGTGGGTGCTTTGAAATGAACGTTCAGAGAAGTGCGTTCCGGCACGATGTCCTGATTGCTGTAGCTGTCCTTTTCACGCTCATTGTGTTCCTGTACCTTAGCCACATCTGCCGGGGTTTCCAAGTCCTGATTTCTGGCTACGGTACGGTCTATTCCATCATTTCTTGCCATAGAATTTTTGTCCTTTCTTTGAGATTTGCAGACAGCGGAGAACTACGGAGAGGCACTTTTTCAAAGTGTAATAACCCACTATGACACTTTCATCCATACTGGCTGCAAAGTGCCGTGGGCTCTCCGAGGGCTCTCCCGAGGGGGAATGCGGTCACTGCGGTGACCTCTGCTGAACTGCCCGAAAACTGTCTGCATCGTTTTCTGTTGTTCAGCCCGGATAGCTGCTGTTTTGCGAAACACCACCCATCCCGGCGGCAGTGAAAATCAAATCTTTCACTGCAATAGAAACAGCCCAAATAAAGGAAATGAGCTGTTTCTATCACAAGCGTTTCACGCTCTTTTGCTGCGTACATACGTACCAGCCAATGGGATTTACTCGACCTGCCGCCATTCCTCCGGAATGTCCTCCGGTACGTACGTACACGGCGAATCTCCGTAAAACCCATTTATATGAGGTCGTGCAATGGCTTCCACTCCCATGAATCCCCAAACCCGCCGTCCGGCAGAGTTGGTGATATTGTTGCAATGTTCCAGATTAAATTTCTTGGCATTGGCAATCATGGCGTCGCTGAAGCTGCGGGCTTTCAGCGGTGCAAGGGAATTTTCTTCGCACCACATCCGGTAGATTTCATAGAAATCCTTGGAACTGATGGACGCATCCGCTTTACGCTGGATGTATCCCTCGGAATCCATGAAATCAAAGATATTGTTGTTGTCACGCTTGACCGCTTCCCGGTTTTCCCGGATACGCTCACTCTCCGTAAACTTAAAGTTGTTGGCAACAAGCCGCTGTAAGCCTTCAAATGCCCACAGGAAGATACCCTCGGCTTCAGCTTTCATCTTCTCCGCAAGGTCGGGATCGTCAGCTCTGTCCACTGGCTTTTCCTTGGTGGTCAGCACAAGCTGTCTGCGATAAAATCCGTCACTGCGGTCATACAAGGCTTGCAGATCACCGTTGCTGAATGCCAGCAATCGGGCGAACATCCAACCCTGATAACTCTGCTTGCCTTTGCGTTCCAAATCCATCTTGCCCTGTGCGGTGACAATGGATTTTACATAGTTGGTCTGGCGCAGAGCTTCCATCCGCATATCATCATCCACGCACAGGAGAATGTGTTCCAAATCGGCACGGGCGAAGCGGTTTTCAGAAATCTTGCCGATGCTGCCGTCTTTCATATTCGTGCCGAAGATGGTAGACAGTACCGCACCGATTTGAGATTTACCCTCGCCGCCGTTGCCTTTAATCACCATCATGCGCTGCCCCTTGTTGGAGGGAATCAGGCAATAGCCGATAAACTCCTGCAAAGTTGGAATGTCCTCGGCGTAAAGCAACCCATCCAGAAAGTTCAGCCAGATCACCGGCGCAGTAGCATCGGGATTGTAAGCAACCGGCAAACGGCTCCGCACGATAGCCGGTCTGCCCTCGGTAAATGTGCCGTTCAATAGCAGCGTACCGTTGGACAAATGAATCCGATCCTGCTCCGGTGGAAAGTCCGGCACTTGCGCTTCCAGTTTCAGCACTTCCAGAATGTTGGTGATCTTCCGGGGGATATTGTTTACGGCACAGAATTTCAGCTTGTCGTAAATCTCCCCACGCAGAGGAAGATCGTCCGTCACTCGACCATCGGGCGTGAAAAAAGCTCCGTTTGCGAAGATGATCCTGCGCTCTTGCAGAAATTCTTCACAAAACAGAGCTTCGTTGATGTTCTGCCCGTCAAACCACATGGGCAAGTTCATATCAGGCGTTTTCCGGTTCTTCGCCATGGTGCGCCACCTCCTTTTTCTTTCGTGCGGTATACTCTTGCAGAAAAGCAATTTTGCCGTCCTGCATCAGCTTGTCCACCAATGCCACCCGTTCTTCCAGATCACCCACCGTCAGCACATCTGCCATATATTCGATATGGCAGTGCATCTGGCAGGCTTCCACAAAACGGTCATCCAGAGCATCTTCCGGTGTCTTGGGAGCATAGCGCACTTTCCAATCTTCCAACAGATGCAAATAATCCGTCAGCACCCGGAAGCACAGCATTTCATCCTCCCGGAACTGACGGATATAGGGACGCTTTGGCTTGACCATAGCTGCGGCAGTGGGCGGTTTCGGGTCAAGCCCGAAGTCCAAAGCCAGCTTTTGCGCTGCTTCATAACTGCTCAGATTGAACAGCCTTGCCACAAGGTCGATCACATCCCCTTTGGCTCCGCAGCCGAAGCAGAAAAAATAGTCCTCATTCAGCTTCAAGCTCGGATGCCTGTCGTTGTGGAACGGGCAGCAAGCCATGCCGTTGCGGTTGACATTCAGCCCGTAGTGTTTGGCGGCTTGCTTCACGCTGATTGCCGCCTTGATGGTTTCATAGATCGTCATAGAAAACCTCCGTTCATAGTATTCAGAAAGCACGAAACACCCACCGTGATTGGCAGGTGTTTGGCTCTTTCTACTATGGTTATGCCGGATTTTTCAAAAAACAGGCTAATCGGAGGACAACCCCGTTTCAAAAAACAGGACAACTTATTGATAGATGTAGATTTCCTTACATTAGCATGATACAATTAAGAAAGTAAAAAAAACGGGACAGGAGGGGCAAGCATGAACCAAGAACTGATGACATTGGACTTTTGGCAGGATACGGTCATATATGAGGGAAAAACACTTCCTGTCGGCACTCTTGCCTGTGATGCGCTGAATGTCCCTGCGGATACCATTGCAAAGATGAACGAGCAATGCGAGAAAATCAATCTGCTGCTTGGAATATTAAACGCCGGACAGGATGCTTCTGCACTCTGTCCTATTGCAAGGGAAGCTACTCTGGCGATGTTGGATATTCTCAGCGAAACTCCGCCGTTCTCCTATCTGGATATATCAAAGCACAGAGAACGGATTGAAAAAGTCTTTACTGTAGACAATGCGCTGAAATATGTGGAGTTTGCCATAAAAGCCGCAACCAATTCTTTGCAATTTGAAGAAATCCAGAACTTTGCCGATGCGATGATGCTCCAACGCTATACCGCAGTTTTCGGGCATCTATCATACTCCCTTGGGGAATACCAAACGGCTATGCTTGATTTTGCAGAAAAAACAGACGGCAACGAAGCAGACCGCACCGCAGAGGGTTTTGCAAAAATGTTCGGCAGCTATTTCCCGCCGGAGTTTTCCATCACGGAAGGCAATGCCTGGATGTCTACCCTGAACAATTCCGTTCAGTATGTATCCGTCATCCGTCCCGGCGAGGATGTAGCAAAGCTGGTCAAGCGGATGCACTATGTATCCTTTGTGGGGATGTTCCGGTCTGATCTTTTTGAGGGCTTATGTGTTGGTCATGCACCGAAGAAATGCAAAATCTGCGGCAAGTGGTTCCTCACCACCAACGCAAGGCACACCAAATACTGCGGCGGCTATGCACCGGGGGACAAGCTGCACCGTACTTGCCGGCAGATCGGCAATCTAAAAGGCAGAGAACAGCGAGAGCTTGCAGACGATCATCCGATTATCCAGATATATGAAAAGAGGCTGAACACCATAAATCGCTATGTAAAGCGTGGTACTCTGGACGCTGACCTTGCGGAGGTCATGAAGAAACTGGCAAAAGATAAAGAACTCCGGGCAAAAAGTGATGTTGCTTATGCCAAAGGAGCTTATGAAAAAGAAATGGAACAGGCTGCTTTGCTTGCAGAAGCTAAGATACATATTTAGTGGGGGAACAATATGAAACAAATATATGTGCATGGATTAGGACAAACATCTGACAGTTGGACAAAAACAATAGATATCTTGCAAACTACTGATTACAGCTTGTGTCCGAATCTTCCTGATTTAGTTCATAGCAAAGAAGTGACCTATGATAATCTATATGCTGCATTTTCAGATTACTGCAATCAATATGATGAGCCTATTGATTTGTGCGGTTTATCGCTTGGGGGCGTATTAGCTCTGAACTATGCTATACAATATCCGAAAAAAGTTCGCTCCTTGGTACTTATCGCCACACAATATAAAATGCCCAAGAAGCTTCTGAAATTTCAAAATCTTCTCTTTAGATTTATGCCTAAATCCATGTTTCAACAAATGGGATTTAGAAAAGCTGATTTCTTACTTCTATGCGAAACCATGATGGAGTTGGACTTTAACAACTCTCTGCACAAAATATCATGCCCTACACTATTGTTATATGGCGAGAAAGATACTGCGAATAAAAATGCTTCTATTGAATTGGCAGAATTGCTTAAGAACGTGGAATTAAAAACGATTATTGGTGCCGGACATGAAGTTAATATTGAATCACCGCAGGAATTGGCAGAAATACTTCATGCTTTTTATGAAAGAATGTCTTAAGGGATTCTTATAGAAATGAGAAGGGAGGTGCGCTATGCTGAGTGATTTTTCATGGGACATGACCGGATACATACCAAAACACGCTGTCAATCCGCACGGTGACGGCATCATTCCTTATGCGGCAGAGCGCATCTTTCAACTGGAACCGGAGCCTCCAGCGGTGGGCAATCTGAACGAATATATCCTGTCTGCCTTGCAGGAAAAGAATTTGATATATTTCTCATTCTTCCTACACCACTACGAGCCGCAGCTTAACAAGCGCATCAAAGACTTTCTCGGTGTGGATGGCGGCGATCTGTATGACACAGACCGATTTATAGATATAAAGCTCTCCTGCCGGGAGCAAATGCTCCAAAAGCTGATGGACTATGACCTTACCAAGGGCGCAGAGTATGCTACATACATCTATCCGTTCATCCGGGATGATATGCTCCGTTTTCGCATGGGCGAAGAAAAATGGTCGGTGTCCTCTCTGACCAATTACAAAATGGTGCGGTCAATGGCTTGGCTGTACCACAATACCAAGGATGCGGTCAACGAATTTTCCAAGAAATACAACTGCGATCTTGCCCTTGCGGAAGAATATCTGAAAGTTGTCCGTGGAATCCGCAATCAGCAGCCTTTCTATGTCACAGACGAGGACGGCGAAGAAACAGGCGAGGATGTAGCCCTTGACGATAGCTGGAACTATACCGATATCCTCTGGAACGGCATACAGGCAGAAAAGGTGCAGCGGGCATTTGAGAAACTGAATTACCGGGAACAGACCTTGCTCGAAAAACGGTTAGCAATTTGCATGACCTGTGGGCGTGTCAGCTCATGGAAAGACCGCCCCACCTTTGAAAAACTGGCGGTCATGTTTGAGGGCAGTACAGCCAGCGGTGCAGAACGAGCCTACCGAAAAGCAGTGGACAAGTTGACGGAATTGTTGGTTGCCGAGGGCGCAATCCATGCAGTCCGGCTAAAACAGAAATCCAAGATCAAGCGAAAAAAGAAAATCGCCGCCGCAATCTACGAATATCAGGCAGACTGCGACGGCGAATGGGGCGAAATATCATTAGATTTTGAGAACGGCAAGGCAGAGGTCATTTTGCTTGCCGATTGGGATACAGTGAAAACAAACAAATTTGCAAGCAGAGCAATCGCCTATCTTCTGAACTGTGAGAACGAAAAATTACCCAAGGAAATAATGGTGGCCTTTGAATAACGAGGGAGTGAGATACATGGAACAATTATTGATTATTGAAGATGATATAGGGTTGAATCAGGGTTTAAGTAAAGCACTGAAAGCAGATGACCGTCAGATCATTTCCTGCCAAGACCTAAAAGCGGCGAAGGAACAGCTGCTTTGCGGCGGTGTATCCCTGATCCTGCTGGATATCAATCTGCCGGATGGCAGTGGGCTTGAGCTGCTTCGGGAGGTCAAGGAAAACCTGCCCGGAATTCCTGTTATTCTGCTGACTGCCAACGACACCGATCTGGACATCGTAGACGGACTGGAGAGAGGCGCTGATGATTATATTACCAAGCCCTTTTCTCTTTCGGTTTTGCGTGCAAGGGTGAATACCCAACTGCGAAAGCAAGCGTCAAACCATAAAAATGCGCTGTTCCATATGGATCTATTTCACTTTGACTTTGAGGCTATGACCTTTTATGTGGGAGATTCAAAAGTTGAATTGAGCAAAACAGAACAAAAATTACTGCGTCTGCTTGTTGAAAACCGAGGCCGAACCATGACCCGTGGAGACCTTGTCGACCGGATCTGGACAGATGGCGCAGAATATGTGGATGAAAATGCTTTGTCTGTTACGATCAAGCGTCTGAGGGATAAGCTTGGCGCACAGAAATACATTAAAACCATCTACGGAATCGGTTATAGCTGGGTGACAAAAGATGAATAAAACCGGCATTGTGATCATACTGCTATGTTTTCTGGCGGCGATAGCTGCTGTATTATGGGAGCGGAGGAAGACCAGAAAAACGATGGAAGAAATCGAAAGGATGCTGGACGCTGCCATGACCGGCTCCTTTTCTGAAACCAATTTTGATGAAAGCCGGCTATCTGCTTTGGAAACAAAGTTTGCACACTATCTTTCCGCAGCAGAAGCATCTTCTCGAAATGTAGCGCAGGAAAAAGACAAAATCAAAACCTTGATTGCGGACATCTCGCACCAGACAAAAACGCCGATTGCAAACCTGCTGTTATACAGCGAGCTTCTGAAGGAGGAAACTCTGCCTGCATCGGCGAAGGCAAATGTGGAGGCGCTGTACAAACAATCGGAAAAGCTGCGATTTTTGATCGATTCTCTCGTAAAGCTTTCCAGACTGGAAAATGGGATCATTTCACTCACCCCTCAGCAAGCAGCGCTACAGCCGCTGCTTGAAAGCGTAGTAGAACAATATGCCGCCAAGGCTTCTGAAAAAGGATTGTCTTTGCGACTGCAGGATACCGATGCTTTTGCTGTATTCGACTTCAAATGGACAGCGGAAGCGCTGGCGAATATCGTAGACAATGCCATCAAATATACAGAGCATGGCACAATCAGGATTTCTGCCGTAAGTTACGAAATGTTTGCAAGGATCGATATATCGGATACCGGTTCAGGCATACCGGAAACTGAGCAAGCGAAGATATTTGCTCGCTTTTACCGCTCAAAGGCGGTTCAGGAGCAGGAAGGGGTCGGCATCGGCTTATACCTTGCCCGACAGATCATATCCGGCGAGGGAGGTTATATCAAGATTGCTTCCGTTCCGGGAAAAGGAAGTACGTTTTCCATATTTCTGCCGAAATAACAACAATTCTATCAAAACTGTTAGATTTCATTTTCCGCCGGAAAGAATGTGGAAAGATTCCTATGCGATAATCTGTATGTATCAAAGGATGATTTCCTTTCATACATACAGATTTTTTCATGGAGGTACTCATTTATGGATGTTTTACAGGCAAAAGACCTGAAAAAGATTTATGGCTCCGGCAATAACGCAGTTCATGCGTTGGATGGAGTTGATTTAAGTGTAAAGAAAGGCGAATTTGTTGCAATTGTCGGCACATCCGGCTCCGGCAAATCCACGCTGCTGCACATGCTGGGCGGGCTGGATCGCCCTACAAGTGGCACGGTCATGGTGGACGGACAGGATATTTTCTCCCTGAAGGAGGAAGCGCTGACCATCTTCCGCCGCAGGAAAATCGGCTTTGTGTTCCAAGCATATAATCTTGTTCCGGTGCTGAATGTGTATGAAAATATTGTTCTACCCATTGAGCTGGACGGTGGCAAGGTCAATAAGGATTTCGTACAGCAGATTGTACAGACACTTGGGCTGGATGATCGTCTGGATGCGCTGCCCAATCAGCTCTCAGGCGGTCAACAGCAGCGGGTAGCCATTGCCCGTGCGCTGGCGGCAGCACCCGCTATCATTCTGGCAGATGAACCCACCGGCAATCTGGATTCCAAAACCAGCCAGGATGTATTGAGCCTTTTGAAAGTCACCAGTCAAAAGTTCGCCCAGACAATCGTAATGATCACTCACAACGAAGAAATTGCGCAGATGGCAGACCGCATTATCCGTATCGAAGATGGTCGGATCGTCTCCCAGAACTAACGGGAGGTGGCTGCGATGAATGTCAAAAACAGAAAATGTATTCGAAAACTCAGCTTAAAATCTCTTTATGCGAACCGTCGCCGCAATCTGATCGCTATTTTTGCCATTGCGCTGACAACGCTGCTATTTACGTCCATGTTCACCATTGTCTTGTCGTTGAACGCCAGCTATGAAACCTACCAGTTTCGGCAGGTAGGCGGCTATGCACACGGCACCTTTAAGGATGTTTCCCCCGAGCAGGCGGAACGCATCGCTGCCCACCCAAAGGTGAAGGCTACGGGGGTACGGAAGGTAATCGGTATCACTGCGGAGGGGGTCTTTGCCAAAATACCGGCAGAGATCAGCTACATGGATGCCAACTGCACTAAATGGAGCTATGCAACCCCTACTATCGGACGGATGCCCGAAAGCGGCAAAGAGGTAGCCATGGATACGGCAGCGTTGCAGCTGCTTGGTGTGACGCCGGAGTTGGGCGCAGAGGTCACGGTTTCCTATTCCATCACGGACAAGGATCAAACCGCCTTTGCTGTAACGGACACCTTTACGCTGGTAGGCTATTGGGACTATGATGAACTAATGCCTGTTCACTACATCAACATCAGCCGTGATTACGCAGATGACATCGAAGCGCAGGCAGTGAAAACAGGGTTACAGCCCTTCCGCACCGATTTGAATGTCATGATGGCTTCCAGTACAAACATTCAAGGGCAGATGGAGCAGGTGGATACCGATCTCGGCTACACATGGGACAGCTATACCGATCCCAACAGCGTTCGAATCGGCGTCAACTGGGGATATACCTCATCCCAGCTGGAGTCGCAGCTCGATCCGGAACTTGTGATCGCCATAGCAGCTTTTTTGCTGCTGGTGATTTTCACCGGGTATCTTATCATCTATAACATTTTCCAGATCTCTGTTGCGGGGGATATCCGGTTTTACGGGCTTCTGAAAACCATTGGCACAACGCCCCGGCAGCTCAAACGCATCATTCGCCAGCAGGCACTTCTGCTTTGTCTGATCGGCATTCCGGCGGGGCTGCTGTTGGGCTATGGCATTGGCGCTGTTCTGGTGCCTGTTGTCTTGCGCTCCACCCAGTTGGATGCAGGCATCACCACCATCAGCACTTCGCCTGTGATCTTTGTTGGCTCCGTGCTGTTTGCCCTGCTGACGGTGCTTTTGTCCTGCTCCAAGCCCGGGAAAATGGCAGCCAGGGTTTCTCCGGTGGAGGCTACCAAATATACGGATGCAATGCAGACCAAGAAAAAACAGCGCAGCACCCGGGGAGCGAAGCTCCATCAGATGGCCTTTGCCAATCTGGGACGAAACAAAAAAAAGACGGTGCTGGTGGTGGTGTCTCTGGCACTGTCGGTGACGCTGTTCAATGCGCTGTGTGCCTTTGTGGGCGGCTTCAGCATGGAGAAGTATGTATCCTTCATGACCTGCGCCGATTTTATCGTCAGCACGCCCGACTATTTCCGTTACAACCCGGCAGATGAATTCATCACGCCGGAACAGATTGAAGAGATCGCAGCAAACACAAAGGCCAGTCTTTCCGGCACGGGATATGCTGTGCGAAAACCCGCATATCTGTGGATGACGGAGGATGCTCTGCGGCAGGACTATGCAAGGTACGAAAGTGCTGAGCAGTTGGACAGCCATATGAGCCGTCTGGAGCACCGGGGCAATATGGTGATGGGAGATACCAGAATCGAGGCTCTGGATAACAGTCTGTTTGACAAGCTGCAAGTGCTCGACGGAGATATTTCTCCTATGCTGGAGCCAAACAATAACGCTATTGCCATTGCGGTTTCTTTGGATGATTACGGCAATCTGCTCAATCCTGAATACTACCCCAAGGTGGGGGACACGATTACCGCTACCTATGCGGATGATGTGAAATATATCGACAGCCGCACCGGGGAACTCCGCACCGAAGATACACCGGAGGAGTACTTTCAGGCAAAATTGTATGGAGCCAGAGATGTAGAGTACACGGTCTGCGCCTTGGTAGAACTTCCGAATTCCATGAGTTATCGTTATGGTGGTATTGGATATGACGCAGTTTTGTCTGTGGACACCGCACAGAGGGACAGCGGTGGTGCAGCCATTCCGATGCTCTACCTGTTCGACACAGCGGACGAAGTTGACGAGGCCGAAGCAGAGCAATATCTATCGAAGCTCACTGCCGGTGAGTTTTCGCCCTTGATGTATGAAAGCAAGGCCACGGCTCGCTCTGAATTTGCTCAGTTCCGGCAGATGTTCCTTCTGATAGGTGGTATCCTCTGTGCTATCATTGGGCTGGTGGGACTCTTAAATTTCTTCAACGCCATGATGACCGGTATTCTTTCCCGCCGCCGTGAATTTGCTGTGCTTCAGGCTGTAGGAATGACAAACCGGCAGCTCAAAACCATGCTGATCTATGAGGGGTTGTTTTACGCAATGTCCTCCGTAGCGGCGGCCTTTATTTTGTCGCTGGCGGTGGGACCTCTTGCGGGAAAAATGCTGGGCAGTATGTTCTGGTTCTTTGAGTATCGATTCACCATTCTGCCTGTCCTGCTGACAATTCCGGTATTTCTTCTGCTGGGGTGGCTGATTCCTTGCATGATGTATGACAACGCAGCGAAATGCAGTGTTGTAGAGCAATTAAGGGATGCTCAATAACTGTTAAGCAAAAAACGGCCCTCTGCCAATGAAAAGGCAGAGGGCTGAGTTTTAATCTAAGGGTTTACATTCAGTTACAGTTTTTAGATAAATTTCGGGGTTTCCGTTCAATATCAAGTCTGCATATCCAATCGGGTCATTGTAGATTAGATAGTCCAGCTCTGACCGCTGATACATATTGTCAGCAACCTCATTCTCCACGGCTATTGTATCAATAGCAATCATACTGCCATCTAAGAATTTCAGTTCCACACAGGCATTATCCATGTTGAACTCACAAGAAATCAACCTATCCATAAGAAACCTCCACTTTGCTGGATGTTAGATCATCCCAAAATATTTGAATGCTTCTCGGATTGCTTTCTCTTTTTCCGGTGGACACTGGGGCTGTCTGGAATCCTCGGACTTCGGCAGATTATAGTTCTTACCAACCCCAATCCCACATTTTCGTTTAATCTGTGAGATATAGAGGTTGGACACCTTTAACCCGGTATGCTCCAACACATACTCCTTGATCTGCGGATAGGTTGCCCCATCCTGAAATTCGGACATATCCATATCTTCCAAAGAGAACTCAACCCGAATCTTTTTCGAGTCGACCTTACCCTTGGAAAGCAAGACAACCGTCTCTACCGACACCGTGTTCGGGAACATGTCTACGGGGCAGACTTTCTTTAACTGGTAGCCGTGGGCGCAGAGGTACTTCAGGTCGCGGGCCAGGGTGGCGCTGTCGCAGCTTACGTAGACCACTCGGTCGGGCTGCATTTCGATGATGGTGGCAAGGAGGGTCTCGTCACAACCTTTGCGGGGCGGATCCACTACGATCACATCGGCGCGCTCGCCTGTGCGAGCGTACTGCTCCGGCAAAACCTCTTCGGCTTTTCCTACAAAGAATTCTGTATTGGTAAAGCCGTTCAGCTTGGCGTTTTCTTTGGCATTCTCAATAGCTGCAGGAATAATCTCCACGCCTCTTACCATCTTCGCCTTCTGTGCCAGGAACAGGGAAATGGTTCCGATTCCGCAGTAAAGATCCCATACGGTTTCATTACTGGTAAGGTCTGCGTATTCCAGTGCCTTTCCATAAAGCCGTCCCGTCTGGTAAGGATTTACCTGGAAAAAGGACAGCGGCGAAATCTGATAGGAAATCTCCCCAATCTTATCTGTAATGTAAGGCTTGCCCCAAAGCAGCCGCACTGTTTCCCCAAGGATCACGTTATTTCGCTTCTTATTCACATTCACCATCACACTTACAGTCTCCGGAATTTCCCGAAGGGATTTCACAAGAGCGTCCTCCCCCGGAAGCTCCTCCCCGTTGATGATCAGACAGACCATCATCTCATCTGTGAAAAAGCCGTAGCGGATCAGCACATGGCGCACCAGCCCTTTGCCTGTGTTCTCGTCATAGGGCTGAATATGGTACTTTTCCATGTGGGAGATCACACGGTCCAGCACCTCTTTATTCTGGGAAACTCCAAGAGCGCAGTCCCGGTTCTCAATAATGCTGTGAGTCCTTCCTGCATAAAATCCGGTAATAATTCTGCCGTCCTTTGATTTTCCCACAGGAAACTGGGCTTTATTTCGATAGTGGAAAGGCTGCTCCATTCCAAGGATCTCTTCCATGGGAATATCCGTAAAGCCGCCGATCCGTTCCAGGTGTCCCTTTACCTTGCCAGCCTTGAATTCCAGCTGCTTCTCATAAGAAAGAGCCTGCAGCTGACAGCCTCCGCACTGTCTTGCAAAAGCACATTCTGGCTCCACACGGTTTGGTGAGGGTGTAAGGATCTCCTCCAGCCTGCCATATCCGTAATTTTTCTTCGCTTTCATGATCTTTGCGCGAACTGTGTCTCCGATTACCGCATCCTTGACAAAAACGGTGAAGCCATCAGCCTTTCCGATACCTTCACCGTCAATTCCGCAATCTTCAATCTTTAACGTAACAATATCATTCTTACGATACTCCATAAAGATTACCATTCTCCTGTCTTTCTTAAGTTAGATTCAAACAATCTGTTATATCCAAGCCATTCCTTCTTGCTCTTGTCTGCCGCAAAAATCTCGGTAAGGGTCTCCATGCGGGCGTCTGTATTATCTGCAAGGTTTAAGGCAACCGCCTCTACCATAGCAGGCTTCTTCGGGGAACCGTATTCCAGTTCGCCGTGATGGGCCAGAATACAGTGTACCAGCTGGTTCTCAAGATCTTGCGGAAAATCCGGGATCTCCTTAGCCAGATCATGGATCATCTGTGCTCCGATAATAATATGTCCAAGAAGCTGTCCTTCATCTGTGTAGTCATTCATCGGAAAAGAAGAAAGCTCCCTTGTCTTGCCCACATCATGCAGAAGAGCGGCTGTGATCAGCAAATCACGCTTGATCACCGGATAAGCACCTGCCATATAATCACAAAGTCTGGCAACGCTTAAGGTATGCTCCATCAGACCGCCCATAAAACCGTGGTGCACAGTCTTGGCTGCAGAATGCTCCTCAAAGGATTTCAAAAATTCCTGATCCTCCACAAACAGCTTCTTCAGAAGGGTATTCAGATACCCATTCTTCACGGTACCGATCATAGCCGTCAGCTGTGCGTACATATCATCCGTGCTGTTCTCACTTACCGGAAGGTAATCTGCCGGATTGTATTCGCCCTCGCCTGCCTTGCGCACGCGCTTGATATTCAGCTGCATGGCACCTGCAAAGCTAGTCACATCTCCCATGACCTCAATATAATCCAGTGCATCAAAATCGTCGATTCCAAGGGAATTGGGATCCCAGATCTTGCCGTCCATCACTCCGGTTTTATCCTGAAGAATAATATTTTCATAGGGCTTTCCGTTCTTGGTCACAGCCGGCTGCTTCTGCTTGCACAGGTAAATGCCGCTGATCCGGTCACCCTCATGTAACTCGTTCAAAAAACGCATATAATCTCTTTCCTAACCTTTCTAAACACATATACCTCTAAATCATGCTCTGCGCACAGGCGCTCACAATAAAGAATCCGAATCTTTTATAGCATACCAAATATTTATGAACATTTTATGAATTTCTTCCCACTTTTTCCTTTTCAAGCGGGGATAAATCATGTACAATAGGTGTTGCAGCAAAGCTGCCCGCAGAGAGCACATTTCTGATGCTGCCTCTGTGAACAGCGTAAAGAGCAGTATATTTGCGTTACTGTTCACTCTGTGCCCAGTAACATATTTACAGGAGAAATTATGAATCAAAAAGCTTTAAAATCACTTGAATATTACAAGATCATCGACCAGCTGGCCGAGAAGGCTTCTTCCCCTATGGGAAAAGACCTGTGCAAACACCTTCTCCCATCTGAAGATGTTTATGAGATCCGTCATATGCAGACCCAGACAAGAGATGCCCTCACCCGCCTTTTCCAGAAGGGAAACATTTCCTTTGGAAGCGTGAAGGATGTGCGGGGCTCCCTGAAGCGCCTGGAGATCGGAAGCTCTCTGGGAATTTCCGAGCTGCTTGCCATTGCCGGACTTCTTGAAAATACCAACCGTGTCAAAGCATATTCCCGCAACGAGCGCGGAGATGCCAGAGAGGATTCCCTTGACGGCATGTTCGAGAGCCTGGAGCCGCTGACTCCTCTCTCCTCTGAGATCCGCCGCTGCATCCTTTCCCAGGATGAGATCAGCGATGACGCCAGCAGCGGACTGATGCATGTGCGCCGCAGCATGAAAATTGCCAACGACCGCATTCACACACAGCTTGCATCCCTGGTAAACGGCAGCGCCCGCAATTACCTGCAGGATTCTGTGATCACCATGCGAAACGGCCGCTACTGTATTCCAGTCAAGGCAGAATACAAAGGACAGGTTCCCGGCATGATCCACGACCAGTCCTCCACAGGCTCCACCTTATTTATTGAGCCTCTTGCCATCGTCAAGCTGAACAACGACATCCGCGAACTGGAGCTGGAAGAACAGAAAGAAATCGAAGCAGTCCTTGCCGCCTTAAGTGAGCAAACCGCACAGAACGTGGATGCCATCCGTGCAGACCTGGAGATCATGATCCAGCTGGACTTTATTTTTGCCAGAGCCGGACTTGCCATGGATATGAATGCCACTGAACCTATTTTTAATACAGAAAAAAGAATCCGCCTGAAACAGGCACGCCACCCTCTGATTCCGAAGAAACAGGCAGTTCCCATTGACATTCGTCTGGGCGAGGATTTCGATCTGCTTGTGGTAACCGGACCGAACACCGGCGGTAAAACCGTTTCCCTGAAAACCGTGGGACTTCTCACACTGATGGGACAGGCTGGCCTTCACATTCCGGCCCTTGACCGCTCCGAACTTTCTGTTTTCCGTGAAGTTTACGCGGACATCGGGGATGAACAGAGCATTGAGCAGTCCTTAAGTACCTTCTCCTCCCACATGACCAATGTGGTGTCTTTCCTCGAGAAAGCAGATCAGGACTCTCTGGTACTTTTCGACGAGCTTGGTTCCGGTACGGATCCCACAGAGGGGGCCGCACTTGCCATTTCCATTCTCTCCTTCCTTCATGAGCAGGGAATCCGGGCCATGGCAACCACCCACTACAGCGAGCTGAAGGTTTACGCCCTTTCCACCAAAGGCGTGGAAAATGCCTGCTGTGAATTTGATGTAGAGACCTTGCGTCCCACTTACCGTCTGCTCATCGGAGTTCCTGGAAAGAGCAACGCATTTGCAATTTCCTCCAAGCTTGGTCTTCCTGATTTCATCATCGACCGTGCCAGAAAGCGCATCAGCAAAAAGGACGAATCCTTTGAGGATGTACTTGCTTCCCTGGAAAACAGCCGTGTGATCATTGAAAACGAGCGCCAGGAGGTGGAGCGCTACAAGACAGAGATTGCAGCCCTAAAGCAGGAGCTGGAGTCCAAGCAGGAGAAGCTGGATGAGCGCAAGGAGCGTATTCTCCGGGAGGCCAACGAGGAGGCCCGCAAGATTCTTGCAGACACCAAGGAATACGCAGACCAGACTATGAAGATGTTCCACAAATTCCAGAAGGATCATGTGGACACCGCTGCCATAGAGAAAGAGCGCCAGAACCTGCGCGCCCGCATGAACAAAGCCGAAAAAGGCATGTCCATGAACACTGCAGTAAAGAAACCAAAGAAAGAGCTCAAGCCCAAGGATCTTTCCCTTGGAGATACGGTTCACGTACTGAGCATGAATCTGAAGGGAACCGTCAGCAGCCATCCGGATTCCAAAGGCTTCCTTTTTGTACAGATGGGAATCATCCGCTCCAAGGTACATATTTCCGACCTGGAGCTGGTAGACGAGCCGGTGATCAATACTCCCGGACTTTCCCGCACAGGCGCAGGCAAGATCCGCATGTCCAAATCCACCAGTGTCTCCACAGAAATCAATCTTCTTGGAAAAACTGTGGACGAGGCCGTGGCAGAGTTGGACAAATATCTGGATGACGCTTACCTTGCACACTTAAAAAGCGTCCGCATCGTACACGGAAAAGGAACCGGAGCCCTCAGAAAAGGCGTACACAATTATCTCCGCCGCCAGAAGCATGTGGCTGATTTCCACCTGGCTGAGTTCGGCGAAGGAGACGCAGGCGTTACTATTGTAGAGTTTAAGAAATAAAAGGAGAAGTTATGGTTGCTAAACAGAAAATCCTCATCGTAGATGATGACAATAACATTGCAGAGCTGATTTCTCTGTATCTTACCAAGGAATGCTTTGAAACCAAAATCGTAAATGACGGCGAGCTTGCACTGAAGGAATTCCAGACCTTCCGCCCGAACCTGATCCTTCTGGATCTGATGCTTCCGGGCATTGACGGCTATCAGGTATGCCGGGAAATCCGCCACACCTCTGATGTGCCCATTATCATGCTCTCCGCAAAAGGAGAAACCTTTGACAAGGTGCTTGGCCTGGAGCTTGGAGCTGATGATTACATTATCAAGCCTTTTGACTCCAAGGAACTGGTAGCCCGCGTCCGCGCCGTGCTCCGCCGCTTCCAGCCAAAGCCGACAGCCGTTGTCAGCGACGAAAAATGTGCATCCTACCCAGATCTTACCGTGAACCTTACCAACTACTCTGTTACCTACATGGGAAAACAGGTGGACATGCCGCCTAAGGAACTGGAGCTTCTTTATTTCCTGGCAGCCTCACCCAATCAGGTATTTACAAGAGAGCAGCTTCTGGACCATATCTGGGGTTATGAATATATTGGAGATACCAGAACCGTAGACGTGCACATCAAGCGTCTCCGTGAAAAGATCAAAGATCATCCAAGCTGGTCCATCTCCACAGTCTGGGGAATCGGATATAAATTCGAGGTGAAAAGCGAATGAGAAAAACAGTGCACAGCAAACTGATCGCCTGTTATATTCTCATCGGAATCATTGGTTTTCTTTTTGCCACAGCAGGAGGATCACATTTTGTGGAATCCTATCTGGAAGGTGAGGTAGGACACCGCTTATATGACGGTGCCACCCGCTTTGCTTCGGATGAGATTGCAAAGACGCAGATCACAGAAGGCCTTCAGAAACTGGTGGATATTCTGGCTTCCGGGGAAGAAGCAGGCGTACTGCTTTTTGATGAGAATGCTCATGTGCTGGTTCAGTCCTCCAATATTGCTTCCCGAATGGCAGTTTCTGATGCAAAGTCCACTGAAATGGACTTTGCAGATGCAGATAAAGCAGCTATCAATGATAATATCTCCCCATTTGAGCTGGATTCTGAGCTTTGGGAATCAGCGGAATACCGAATCAGCAATTTTTACGGTTATTTCGACAGCCCGCAGTTAAACGTGGTAGCTCCCATAAAGGATTCTGAGAAAATCCTGGGATATGTGACCTATCATTATGACATGCAGCAGCTTTATCAGAAACGCAGTGGTCTTCTTGGAATCCTTCAGATGATTTTCTTTGGAGTATACGCACTTTGCGGACTTTTGCTTCTGTTCTACCAGAAATGGGTGCACATTCCCATGAAGCAGATCATTAAGGGGGCTTCGGAGTATGCAAACGGAGATCTGACCTACCGCATTCCGGTAAAGTCAGAGGACGAGCTGGGTTACCTTTCCAATACCCTGAATTACATGGCTGACAAGATCAACCAGAACGGGGAGTACCAGCGAACCTTTATCGCCAATGTTTCCCATGATTTCCGCTCTCCCCTTACTTCCATCAAGGGCTATGTGGAAGCGATTCTGGATGGTACCATTCCGCCGGAGATGCAGGACAAATACCTGAATATTATTTCCCATGAGGCAGACCGTCTGGAAAAACTGACCCGCAGTCTTCTGGTGTTGAACGATCTGGATCAGCGCAAACGGATGATGAACATCCGCCGTTTTGATATCAACGATGTGATCAAGAATACAGCCAATACCTTCGAGGGAACCTGCTCCCGGAAAAATATTGATCTGGAGCTTTTGCTGTCCGGCAAGGAACTGTTTGTGGAAGCGGATATGGAACAAATCCAGCAGGTACTGTACAACTTACTGGACAATGCTATTAAGTTCAGCAATGACAATTCTTCCATCAACATTGAGACAACTGTGAAGAATGGAAAGGTGTTCGTGTCTGTGAAGGATCACGGAGTGGGAATTCCAAAAGAAAGTCTTTCCAAAGTGTGGGATCGTTTTTATAAGACAGATACTTCCCGTGGAAAGGATAGAAAAGGAACCGGACTTGGACTTTCCATTGTAAAGGAAATCATCCGGGCACATAATCAGAATATTAATGTAATCAGTACAGAAGGGGTTGGAACAGAGTTTATCTTTACCCTGGAAAAAGCGAAGTGAGAAATTTGGGGATGGCAGAATCTGCCATCCCCTGTTTATTATTTCCAATTTTCTCTGCCATACAACTGCTTATTCTTTACTTCCAGTCGTATTTCCGTAAATGTCCTTCCAGCTTCAGATGGGCGAAATCATGCTGGCGGAAGGCTTCGTAGAGAATGATGGCTACGGAGTTGCTTAAATTCAGGGACCTGGTCTCGCCGAACATGGGGATTCTGACACAGGTTTCCTGATTGTCTCTTAAAATCTCTTCCGGAATTCCGGCGCTCTCTTTGCCAAACATGATGAAGCAATCGTCCTCATACTGTACATCCGCGTAGGTCTGAGGAGCTTTGGTAGTGGCATAGTAAATCTTCGCTCCTGGATTCTTTGCCAGAAAGTCCTCGTAATCCACATATCTGGTTACGTCCAGATCCTTCCAGTAATCCATTCCGGCACGCTTCAGTGCTTTCTCACTTAGAGAAAAGCCCAGGGGCTCGATCAGATGAAGACGTGTTCCTGTTGCCACACAGGTACGTCCGATATTTCCTGTATTTGCCGGAATCTCCGGCTCATGAAGTACAATGTTTAAGGTTCCCATTTTATTCTATTATTATCTCCTGTTTCTGCAGTACTTTATAAATCTCATCTTTCGCAGGTCTTTCCAGATATCTGCCGTTTCCGTTATAATACAGCATTCTGTCATTCCCACTGTTGGTCTGGCCAATTACGGCAGCCATAAGGCCCATGCGGCGAAGCTCCAAAACCAGCGCCTCTCCTGCCGGAACGCCAATCAAAATAGTTCCCTCTGACTGCAGTTTATATGGATTTACATCAAAAATCTCACAAATCTCAATGGTTTCCTGCCGGATGGGCACTTTGGTAAAATCCATTTCCAATCCCACCTGGGAAGCTTCCGCCATTTTCCAGAGGGCACTTAGAAATCCGCCCTCTCCCATGGCATATAAAGCAGTGGCCCCAGCTTTCTTAGCTGTTTCCCAGGCTGCGCTTTCCTCTGGATTTTCTCCTACACCGTAACTCTCCTGCATGTTCTCAGAATCATACAGAAATCCCTGGGAAAAATGTTCCCTGAGAATCTCATGCTTTTCTTTTGCAATCAGGGCAGTTCCCTTAAGGGCTACGGCTCCTGCCACAACCAGCTCATTTCCCGGCGAAAGCTGCCCGCAGATTTCTGCCTGCAGCGCCTCCATAGCTGCTTTTCCAAGTCTCATCTTCCCACATCCTTACAGAAGAAGAGAAATGACCGTAGGCACTACCATTGCCAGAACAAGAATCACTGCAATGATGGCTGTCACAAGCTTTCTTTTTTTCGGATCAAACATTCCCATATTTCTAACCTCTCTTTATAGCTGGATCTCACGCACTGCGGCATTGTTCAGCAGCGGATCCCGGTTTTCATAATCAAATAATAATACTCTGCCGTCACGGAATACCTCAATCTGGGCAGTCTTCGGAATCTCCTCCCTGCGCCTGTATTCCCAGATGGCTTTCTCGTAAGGCTTCTGGTCCTTTTCAAAGGACGGATGGCTTTTGAGCTTTTCCCGAAGATACAGATCGTAAATCATGGAATCTGCCACCTTTTCCCAGGTAATGGCGTCCTTAGAACCGCCAGTCTCTTCCCTGACAAACTCCAGCAAAATCTCATAGCGTCTCATTCTGGAATGGGAAATTTCAGAATAGCCTTTTTTCTCATAGTACTGTCCCAGTTTCTCGTACAGGGTAAACGCATCCTCAAAAAGCGGCTCTATACAGGCAATAGTATTCTGAAACTGTCCGCTGTTATAGTACACTTCTACCATACTTTCCACCATTTTCAGGCGCAGAATGTCCTCGTAAGGCAGCCATTTGGTTCCCAGTACCTCATAAGGCTCCTGTTCTTTGTACACGATCTGGTACTCTTCCACCATCTCTTTCATATGAGAGCCTTTCAGCACCTTCAAAAATCCAAGCTGAAGCTGCTGGGGCTTCAGTGCGTACACGTCGTTGAAGGATCTGTGAAAGCTTTCATAGTCCTCGTAGGGAAGACCTGCGATCAGATCCAGGTGCTGGTGAATATTCTGAAAACTATGAATGCGGTTTACGATTTCTGCCAGCCTTGGGAAATCCATGGTACGGTGAATGGCACGGATAGTGTCCGGATTTGTGGACTGTACTCCAATCTCCAGCTGGATCAGTCCCGGGCGCATAGTGCTCATCAGCTCCAGTTCATTCTCCCTGATCAGGTCTGCGGAAATCTCAAAATGGAAGTTGGTGATTCCATTGTCGTGATCCTTTATGTACTGCCAGATGGCCATCGCATGGTCATGCTTGCAGTTAAAGGTTCTGTCCACAAATTTTACCTGAGGCACCTTGTGATCCAGGAAAAACTGCAGTTCCTTTTTGACCAGGTTAATATCTCGGAATCTTAATTTCTTGTCGATGGAAGACAGACAGTAGCTGCAGGAAAAAGGACAGCCCCTACTGCTTTCATAATAGATGATGCGGTTCTCAAAATCCTCCAGGTTCTCATATGCAAAGGGAACCTTGCTCAGATCCATAAGCTGACGCCATCCGTTGTTCTGAAGAGCTCCGTCCGCTTTTCGATATACAAGTCCTCTGGTTTCTTCCAGGGTGACACTTCCGTCCACATAATGCTTCACAAGCTCCAGGAAGGTTTCCTCCCCTTCTCCTACCATAACGCCATTAAAGGCAGGATTTTTCCCAAGAAAGGTTTCTGCATCGTAAGAAACCTCCGGGCCGCCTGCCCAGAACGGAACATCCGGCAGGATCTTGCGAAGATCCTGCATCAGTTCCCGCACAAAGGTAATGTTCCAGATGTAGCAGGAGACACATACCACATCCGGATGACAGCGGTAGATGTCTTTCAAGATGTCATCTTTTAGCTGGTTAATGGTGTATTCCCGAAGCACAACCTGGCTGTCATATTCCTTTGCATAGGCTTTCAGATTAAAGACAGCCAGATTGGAGTGTATATATTTTGCGTTGCATGCTGCAAGTAATATCTTCATTTTAGATTACTCGTCAAGCAGCTTTTTCAGGTCTTCTTTTTCTGTAAGGCCAACCAGACGGTGTGCTTCCTCGCCGTTCTTGAATACGATCAGAGTGGGAATGCTCATAACACGGAACTGCTGTGCAAGCTCCATGTTCTGGTCTACGTCAACCTTGCCTACTGCATAGCCTTCTTCTCCCAGTTCTTCCACGATTGGGCCCTGACGCATGCATGGTCCGCACCAGGTTGCCCAGAAGTCCAGAAGGAACGGTTTCTCAGATTTCAGTACTTCTTCTTCAAAATTCTGTGTTGTGATTACTTTTGCCATAATTGATTCATCCTTTCTATCTGATATTATTTTGTAACTGTTGATTTGCTGCGCACATACTGATTGGCGCTGATGCCTGCCTGGGCGCCGTCATAGACGGCTTTCGCCACCTGGAGAAGTCCTCCGGTACAGTCGCCTGCCGCGAAAAGACCGGGGATGGAGCTCTCCATCTTATCGTTTACTTTTATGTTTCCTTTCTCGGTAAGGGATGCGCCCATCTGCCTTGCCATCTCCGCGCTTCCTGCAGTTCCCATAGCCACGAAAATGCCGTCAGCGGGGGCGAAGGTTTCCTGCTTCGTGGAATCTTTGCACTCCTGTGTGCTGACTTCTGCCTCTTCTTTCTTTCCAGAAATCACACGCAGCCCGGATACCTTGTCATCACCTTCCACGCACTGAATCTTCATGGTATTCACTGCAAAAGACGGCTCTCTGGAAAATTCCGGTTCTTTGCCATCGGTATAGATGGTAACAGAACCTGCCATTGGGGCCAGTTCTTCTGCCTCATGAAGCGCAAAGTCACTGTTTCCAACCACGGCAACGTCTTTGCCTCTGTAAAAGAATGCGTCGCACACCGCACAGTAGCTGACTCCTCTTCCCTCGAACTCCTTAATTCCAGGAATGGAAGGAGCTTTTCGTTTGCTTCCTGTGGCAAGGATCACGCTGATAGTCTCGAAATCTCCGGCAGTAGTCTTTACCTGGAAGGTATCAAATCCGCCAATGCCAAGAACCTGGGCATCCAGAATCCGCACGCCAAGAGCCTTCGCCTGGGCTAATCCAATCTCAAAAAGCTCTTTGCCGGACACAGGATGATCCATGCCGTAGTAATTCTCTATTTTCTCCGCTTTTTCCAAAGCGCCGATTCCATTGTTGATCACAAGGGGATCCATGTTGGCCCGCGCAGCATACAAGGCTGCTGAAATTCCAGCCGGTCCGGCGCCGATGATCACTATTTTTTCCACATTCTCACCTGCTTTTTATCAGATTGCCTGTAGGGATTTCTCTGTTGCTGCTCACTGTGAGTCAGCAATACTGCTTCTACAGGTTACTGCCATTCTAACATTACTATATATGAAAAGCAAGGCATGGATTTTACAATGGCTATCTCTTTTGGACGTTTTGCATTCTTGAAATTGACAGATTTTACAGATTTTTGCAAAAATTCTGTTGCATGCGAAACATTTCTGTGGTATGATAACGTCTGTAAGTTCAAAGAACTTGCAAATGCCCAGATAGCTCAGTTGGTAGAGCAGAGGACTGAAAATCCTCGTGTCGCTGGTTCGATTCCGGCTCTGGGCATTTTTCTATACCTTTTTTTGCTCACGGCTGGTTAGAAAAAGCCTGGGCATTTTTCTATACCTTTTTTTTTGCTCACGGCTGGTTAGAAAAAGCCTGGGCATTTTTCTATACCTTTTTTTTGCTCACGGCTGGTTAGAAAAAGCCTGGGCATTTTTCTATACCTTTTTTTTGCTCACGGCTGGTTAGAAAAAGCCTGGGCATTTTTTTGTTAGAAAAAGCTGCCCCCGGAGGGACAGCCTTTTTATTTACTCGGATAGCATTTTGTCGAGGATTTCGTTCAGCATCTCTCTTGATGTGACCTGGATTGCCTCAATTCCCATATTCCTTGCCGCTTCCACATTGTCTGCGCGGTCATCGAAGAACAGGCACTCCTCTGCTTTCAGATCATATTTCTCCAGAAGCAGCTCGTAGATTCTTCTGCCAGGTTTGATCTCCTTCACCTGGTAGGAAACGATTCCACCGTCAAGAACCTTCAAAAAAGAAGCATCCTTCGTATGCATCTCGAATAATTCTTTTGAATAATTGGACAATATGTAGATGTTATAGCCTTTTTTCTTTAGTCCGATAACCTTTTCCCAGATTTCAGGACGCTTCACAGCCATCCTTTCTCCATTTCTGAGAAACCATTCCATTACCCGAATATCCTGCGGATACAATTTACCGTATTCCAGAATCGCCTCATCCAGAGTAATCCGGCCACCGTCCAGACCAAGTCCCCACAGATCATTCTCAAACATTTCGTTTCCGATTCTGTTTGCCTCCTCCGAAGACAGCCCAAAATCTTCTGTGAGCATCTCAAACCAACGATACCCGATCAGAACATTTCCAACATCAAAAATCAAATTGCGAACCATATTAGTCATCATAACCATTCGGGTTATTGCTCTGCCATCTCCAGGAATCCTCGCACATTTCACGGATGCCATTTTCTGCAGTCCAGCCAAGCTCTCTGGCTGCCTTGGAAGCATCGCAGTAGCAGGTTGCAATATCACCGGCACGACGAGGTTTGATCACGTATGGGATCTTCACGCCTGTTGCAGCCTCGAAGTTCTTCACAATGTCAAGAACGCTGTAGCCTTTGCCTGTACCAAGGTTGTAGATTGCAAGTCCCGGATTCTCCTCGATCTTCTTGAGGGCTTTTACATGGCCTTTGGCAAGATCCACTACGTGGATATAATCTCTCACACCAGTTCCGTCCGGAGTGTCGTAGTCGTTTCCGAATACGCCAAGCTCTTTCAGCTTGCCAACAGCAACCTGTGTGATGTATGGCATAAGGTTGTTCGGGATACCATTTGGGTTCTCTCCGATGGTTCCGCTCTTGTGTGCTCCAATTGGATTGAAGTAACGAAGAAGCATTACATTCCACTCAGGATCAGCCTTCTGAATGTCAGTCAGCACCTGCTCCAGCATGGATTTGGTCCAGCCGTATGGGTTGGTGCACTGTCCCTTCGGGCACTCTTCTGTGATCGGGATCTGAGCCGGATCACCATATACAGTTGCAGAGGAAGAGAAAATAATATTCTTAACGCCGTGTTTTCTCATTACATCTACAAGAGTCAGGGTTCCTGCAATATTATTCTCATAATATTCCCATGGTTTCACTACAGACTCTCCAACTGCCTTCAGTCCGGCGAAATGAATACAGGAGTCAATGTCTTCTTTGTCAAAAATCTGGTCGAGGGCTTCTCTGTCCAGGATATCAGCTTTATAGAATTTCACTGGCTTGCCTGTAATTTTGGAAACTCTATCAAGTGCCTTCTCGCTGGAATTGGACAGATTGTCCAGAACTACTACATCGTAACCGGAGTTCTGAAGTTCTACAACTGTGTGGCTTCCAATATATCCTGCACCGCCTGTTACTAAAATTGCCATGATAATTTCCTCCTTATGCAACCAACTTTTGGTTTCCTTATGGTATCCGCAAAGACAACTTATTCTCTGCAAGTTTTAGGATACCACTATTTATATTTTTGTACAATAGCTTTCATCTCAGATAATTTCTGTTCCATATCCCAAACAAGCTTAAACTGGGTTCTGGCACGATCCAGATTGTGATTTTCCCTGTGGATACGGAAATAATGGTCTCCCTCAAGGTGATCTGCAAGGAAGCGCATTCCACATTCAAAGGTCATAAGAATGGCGCCCATAGGAAGCATTTCCACTTCCAGATCTGTAAGTGCACCGCCGCAGCCTTCCAGGAATCCCTTTACATACACTTCAAACAGGTGAAGGTCACAGGATACTTTGGAAATGTCCTGTTCGTCCTCTGCTGCCGTGCTGGCTCCGAAGCGGATGGAATCTCCGAAATCATTCAGGGAAAGTCCCGGCATTACCGTATCAAGGTCAATGACGCAGATTCCCTTGTGGGTGACATCATCGATCATAATATTGTTCAGCTTGGTGTCATTGTGAGTTACGCGAAGCGGCAGCTTTCCTGCTTTCTGAAGGTCCACAAGGGTATGTGCCAGCTGCTCTCTTTCCAGGACAAACTGAATCTCCTTCTGGACATCAGCTGCGCGGCCACACGCATCCTCTGCCACAGCCTTTTTGAAATCGCCGAAACGCTTCACTGTATTGTGAAAATCCGGAATGGTCTCATGAAGAGTTTCTGCCGGATAATCAGAAAGAAGTCTCTGGAAATTACCAAATGCAAGGGCACTCTGGTAGAAATCCTCATCATTTTCCACCTGGTCAAAGCAGGTCGCTCCTTCAATAAACAGGTAGGCTCTCCAGTATTCTCCTTCTTTATCTACCAGATAAGGGGAACCCTCGCGGTCATTGACAATATTCAAAGTCTCACGCTCCACATCCCCGCCGTTCTCCTGGATTTTCTTCTTCAGCCAGGAGATGACTCCGCTGATATTTTCCATAAGGCCAACGGGATCCTTGAAAATCTGGTGATTCATTTTCTGCAGAATAAATTTTTTCTTTCCGGTATCTGTGGAAAATACCGCACAGTAAGTCTCGTTAATATGACCGTTTCCAAAAATACCAACCTCTTCCAGTTCTCCGCCAAAATCAAAGCCTGAAATTACTTCCAGCAGTTCCTGACGGCTTGCCTCTTTTGCTCTTTCCACGGATCAGTCCTCCCACAGCTTCTGAGGATAAACGCCTTCATCCTTCATCTTCTGGACAGCAGCCATTACAACCGGCTTGTCCTCTTTATAGGTAACGCCATACCATTTGTCCATGGATTTCAGCACCTTAACAGTGGCTTTCTTCTCACCAAGAAGCTCATCTACTACAAATGGAAGGAAATACTCGCACTTCAGCGGGTTCTTCTCTATGTTCTTCTCAAGGAATAACGGGAATCTGTCCTTCAGCTCCTTCAGAATGCTTGCGGAAAATCCCCACATGTTCATGGATACGGTAGCATCCATAGGAAGTGCGGTCCAGGTAGCACCGTCATCCTCTGTGTAGGCTGCGCCGCCGTCCTTTTTCTCAATGTGGGTACGCTCATTGATATCCTTCAGGTATCCGTCCTCGTCTGTCACACATACGCCTCGTGCCACATGGCCGTTGTCGGTAAGGGTGTTCTCCAGCTTGTAGCCAACCATCATATACTGGTAAACACCATCCTGATCCTGGTTCTTGGTAAGGAAATCATAAGCCATCTGAAATGCATGACGTCCATAATAATCGTCTGCATTGATAACTGCAAATGGTCCGTCGATCACATCGATACAGCTCATGATCGCATGACCTGTGCCCCATGGTTTCACACGTCCTTCCGGAACCTGATAGCCTTCCGGAAGATTGTGCAGATCCTGGAATACAAAGACTACCTCTGCATGCTTGCTCATGCGGTCGCCGATGGCTGCACGGAAATCTGCCTCGTTTTCTTTCTTTATGATAAATACAATTTTTTCAAATCCTGCCTGGAGCGCATCATAGATAGAAAAATCGATAATAATATCTCCCTCTTTATCTACCGGGTCGATCTGTTTGAGACCGCCGTATCTGCTTCCCATACCTGCTGCCATTACTACTAATGCTGGCTTTTTCATATTACTGCTACCTCCCTGCTTTCGCGCAATAAAATTTCAATTTTGTTACTCTGATTATCGTAACAGACTATCCCATTCTTGTCAATTTTAACCTCAAAGTTCCTGCAGAACTCCCAGCCCGTTTCCAAGTTTTTTCCCGGACAGAAGATACTGTTTTGCCCTTTTTTGCAGGGTGGTGTTTTCTGGATATTTTTCCGGATTTTCTTCCACCTTTCCGAAAATTCGCCACTCTGCTTCTTTCTCTGCAAAATCAATGTCCACAATCTGAAAATAATTCTGAAACTGCAGGATATTGCTTGTCTGTGAAAGTACTTCTTTCAGCCCCGGATATAAAAGCCAGGAATGACACAGATAAGGCAGCTCATCTCCCCAGAAGCTTTTTCCTTTTTCCAGGGAATGGGCTGCTGCCTGGGGTGTCAGCTTTTCCCCCTGCGGAATGTGAACACTGATCACCGGGTGGCCTTTTCTTATTTCCCAGACCGCAGCGTGGATCTCCCATGGAGATTCCATTTTTTCAAATTCCAGCCTTCCCAGCCGGAAAATCTGCAGGTCAAAATGACGGAAAAACCAGTCGTATTCGTTGATGCCATACTCCCCATATTCCCGGAAGCAGTTTTCACACCATAGGGTAAGATCATAAAAGGTAGCGTCAAATATTTCATCCCCGATTCCCTGTGACTGATAATCCTCATAGGCTTCTACTCCCATGCGGCAGAAATCATACAAAAACCGCAGCCGATAGTCCTTATGCTGCTTTACCTTCTCATAAAACTGCTGCCTGTTTCTTCTATAGAGCATTTTATCCTGCAAATACTGTTCTTCTTTTATTCTTTTGGAAGCAGCCAGCTGTTTCAACATTTCCACAGCTGGCTGCACCATATGAATTCTATTCAAAAATTCAATTAATTCCACTTACAAAACTCCCCGAAATCGATAACCTGTCCTTTTACTCTTGCTTCCTCTGCTGCCAGGGCCATCAGATGGCTTTCCACAGAAACGGAGGCATCTGTCTTTCCTTTTTTGCCTTCTCCGATCATTCTTACGAAATCACGCATCATGCTCATGTCGCTTCCGTTGTGTCCCTTGGCCGGAGTGTGCAGCTGTATGGTTTCATGGTTCTGGCTTACGAAATCAATGATCTCGATCACGCCCGTGTCCATATCTCCCTTGATTTCCCCCTTTGTTCCCATAAGGCGGATCCGTCTTGCACACTGGTTGGTAAATGCGGTCATAAGGAAGGTAGCGGTCACCTGATTTTCAAAATGGATATCCACACTCTGATGATCCACAACGGTGTTATCACAGTGGAACACACATCTGCCGTAAGGCCCTTTTTTCAGCGCTTCCAGAACATGCTCCGGGTCTGCCGGATCTGTTACGGCATACACAAGCCCGTCATCCACTGCTTTGGGATGCTCCAGATAAAACCTTGGTGCATAAAAGGCACATTCATCCCTGTGGCTGCAGCCATCCAGACAATAGGCAGGCGCACCTTCGGGACTGTTTTCCTCTTTGAAATAAGATAATTCCCCGAAGGAGCTGATGCTTTCGCATTTGCTGTCCGCCAGCCACAGCATAATATCCATATCATGGCAGCATTTCTGCAGGATCATAGGGCTGGATTCCTCTGCATTTCGCCAGTTTCCGCGGACAAAGCTGTGAGCGTGGTGCCAGTAGCCCACTTCCTCCATGTGCTGAATGGTCATCAGCCTTCCGATTCTGCCCTCTTCCAGAAGTTCCTTTAATTTGGAAAAGAAGGGTGAATACCGAAGTACGTGGCACACAGACAAAATCCGGTTGTATTTTTTCGCCATCTCCCCCATCTTTATGATTTCTTTTTTGTCCGGGGACATGGGCTTTTCACAAAGTACGTGATAGCCTTTTTCCATAGCCATCACAACTGGCTCATAATGCATCTGATCCTGGGTGCAGACCATAGCGCAGTCCGCCATTTTTTCTTTTGCCAGAAGCTCCTCATAGTTTTTGAAGCATAATTTCTCCGGAATGTGATGCTTCGCAGCAAAAATCTCCCTGCGCTCTTTATCCGGCTCTGCAACTGCCACAACCTGAAATTCGTCCGGATGATCCAAAGCATACTGGGAATACACATAGCCGCCCCTAAGACCCGCTCCGATCAAAATTGCTGTAACTTTTTTCATATTCTGCTCACCCCTGTCTCAAACGGATTTTTAAAACTGTGTCTTTCTCGTCGGGCAGTGGATACGTAAATACCGGATTCTCCCCAAAGGATAAAAATGCCACATCCGGATACAGTACGGTATTCCAAGCCTCTCCTCTGTTTACCTCGCTTCCATCTGCAAGATAGGTAACGGATTCCAGCTTATCCGGTCCGATTCCATATAAAGGCAATGCACCAAGAGGAGTTTCATAAACATGGGCATAAATTACATCGCCATTCTGGGTATACCTTCCCCAATCCGGTTTTTCCAGCTGTGAAATACCGCAGCCGTAAATGCTCTCTTTATTTTTGTCCATCCATTTTCCCATCTCCGTGAGAATTTCCTCACTCTTAGTCGGAATGTTTCCCCGACCATCCGGGCCCACGTTCAGGATCATGTTGCCGCCCTTGCTGACGCACTCCACCAGTTTTCGCACAAGCATCTGAGGTGTTTTGTACTGATAGTCGAAATTGCAATATCCCCAGTGGTTGTTCATTGTGGCACACAGTTCCCATGGAATGGGATTTCCATGTTCATCGCACACACCCTTTGGCGGAATGATCTGCTCCGGGCTTGCGAAATCGCCGCTATAGATCAGAGGCTCATCTGTGGTGATGCTGCCGTGATTGTCACCTGCCCCTTCCAGGCGGTTGTCTATAATTACGTCCGGCTGGTAGGTGCGCACCATTTTAATCAGCTCAGTTGCCTTCCATTTTTCCCCGGTCATATCATCATAAGAAAAGTCAAACCACAGAAGATCCAGCTTGCCATAATTGGTCACAAGCTCTTTTACCTGTCCATGCATGTATTCCAAATACCGGTCAAAATCAATTTTTTCATCCTTGTATGCCAGATTGTTCCGCATTGGATGCTGCCTGTCCCCATATTTTGGAAAGTCTGGATGGTGCCAGTCAATAATAGAAAAATATAGTCCGGTCTTCAGCCCTTCCTCATGGCAGGCATCTACAAATTCTCTTACCAGATCGCGTCCGGCTTTTGTATTTGTTGCTTTGTAATCGGTCAGCTTGGAATCAAACAGGCAGAAGCCATCGTGATGCTTTGCAGTAAGAACTGCATATTTCATTCCCGCTTTTTTCGCCAGGCGAACCCACTTTTTCGGGTCATAATCTACAGGATCAAACTGTTCAAAATACTTGTGATATTCTTCTGTTGTCATTTCTTTTTCTGACATCATCCACTCGCCGCAAGCAGGAATGGAGTAAAGTCCCCAGTGAATAAACATGCCGAATCTGGCATCCATAAACCATTTTGTACGCTTTCTAATTTCTTCGTTCATATTATTGTTCTCCTATTGTTTTCTAAGTCTTCAAGCGTGTTTGAAAAATCATCCCTTTACTGCTCCGCCGGACAGTGCCTCAATAAAGAATCTGCTGAAAATACAGTACAAAAGCACAGGAGGCAAAATAATAATTACCATAGCAGAAAAAAGTCCGTTGTAATTAGTATTAAAGGCAGTTGTAAAGGTGGACAAAAGTGCAGGAACGGTCAGCTTTTCCCTTGTGATCAGTACAAGAGATGCCCAGTAATATTCGTTCCAGTTATTCAAAAAAGCAAGCACTGCTGCCGTCATAATGCCGGGACGGGCAATTGGGAAAATTACCTTTACCCATGTCTGCACATAGCCGCAGCCGTCAATTCTGGCTGCCTCCTCAAGCTCTCTTGGAATGTTGTCATAGTAGTTTTTGATTACAAAAAAGCTGACTGCAATTCCGCTGCAGGAATAGATCAGGATCAGGGCAGATCTGGTATCATACAGATGCAGGCGGTTTACCAGGTTGTAAACCGGATAGGTAAGGGCTGTGGCGGGAATGAACATGGTGGAATATAACAGGATATTCACCAGTGCCTTTCCCTTGAATTCCATTCTTGCAACTACATAGGCAGACATGGAGATCATCACAACGCTGATCACAACGGATATACCGGCAACAAACAAGCTGTTTCCAAAGTACCGGAGCACATGCAAGTCTTTAAATGTGGAAATATAGCCATCCAGGCAGATAGATTCCGGAAGCTGGAAGCCAGGTCTTGCCATCGGATCTTTTTTCAGACTGGAAAGAACCAACCAGCCAAGTGGGACTAATGATACGATCAGCGCCCAGGCAAGACAGATGTAGGTCACAATTCTTGTTCCCATTGGCATACTGTTGACACCTTTTTGGGTGTTTGCTTTTTTCATATTCTTCCTCTTTTCTTATTTCTTCTCTTTTTTGAAGGAAATGCTGTACGCAAAATTGATTACCAGAATAATCACCATTCCGGCTAAAATCTGTATCATGGCAACTGCGTTGGCACGACCGAACTGGGTTCTTGGGCTGGTAATGGCAAGCTCACGAATGATATAGCTGATACTGTAGGTTCCTGCAGCGCCCTTTGTCAGGAAGTAAACCTCGTTGTAAAGGAGGAATCCGGATGTGGCAGCAAGTACAGATACGGTTTTTAAGGTTCCTTTTATCATGGGAATAGTGATATGCCAGTCCTGTCTTAAGCCGCTTGCTCCGTCCAGCATGGCAGCTTCCCTTACCTCTTCCGGTACTGCCATAATATTTCCCAGAATCATCAGGGTGGTGGTCCCAGTAAAAAAAATGTAAGCACAGGTCATTGCCACAAAAGCAGATCCCTTCAGAAGCAGAATATTATCAGTAAAGTCCTTATGAAAAAGACGAATAATTGGATTGATGATTCCATAGGACGGATTATACAGCTGTAAAAATACAATGCCCATTGCGGCAGTTGAAATCATATTTGGAATAATATAAACATTTCGTACAAATTTGATGCCTTTTACTTTTCTGGACAGTGCCAGAGCGATCAGCGTTGCTATAGGAATCTGAACTACCGCACCCAAAATTGCCCATGTTGTGGAATTGCGAAGGGCTTCCCAGAAAAACGGATACTTGTTAAAAATATAATCATAATTGTCCCAAAGATTGCTCCAGCCGAAAAATTCCGGGCTGGTAATGTTAGTGTAATCCCATTTGCAAAAAGAAGTGACAAACACGGTGATAATGGGATACAGATAAAATACGCAAAATGCAATAAGAGTAGGTGCAAGAAAAGCAATGATAAAGCTTTTTCTACGCATTCCCAGCTTATTCTTTCTTTTGTTCACAGCTTTCAAATTTTCCAAATTAATACCTCCAGAGTAACCGTTCACAGTTACCTTTCAAAAAGGGAAGGGATTGCTCCCCTCCCTTTCCTTCATAGTTTATGTTCATCACAGCATATTTCTGAATTTCTGTTATTCAGGCGATCAGTGCAATCAGTTCTGTCTGAAGCGCTGCGAATCTTGCATCAATATCAGTTCCAGATACTGCACACTCCATCAGTGCATTGATAATTGCCTTGTCAACGTCAGATCCCCATGTGTAGTTCATATCGATTACTACATTTTCAGCTTCGTTTACCTCAGAGCAAGCCAGTGCAAGCTTCTTGGTTGCTGCATCATCACTGTTTTGGGCCAATGCATTTAAATCAATTGTTGTATTACATGGATTCGCCTGTACGCCTGTGAAGATTTTCTCCTGAACCTCTTCGCTTGTCATGTATTTGATAAACTCAAGTGCAAGCTCTGTTTTTTCCTCGCTCATGTTGTTTGCAACAGCAAGTCCGCCGCCTGCGGAAGCGATTGCGATGTTTCCCGGGAAAAGAGCCGGCTCGATCACATCACTAAGAGATGCATCAATTCCGCTTGCATTCCATACGCCGTTAAATAGAACACCAGCTTTTCCATTTGTATTAAACTCAGCCATAAGGTTTCCGTTGTCATCCGTTGTGTGCTCAGATCCGTTGTCCTGATCCAGCTTTGCTGCAGTCTTAAATGCATTTGCGAACTCATCAGAATTGATGGTATCTTCTGTAAGTTCAGATTCCAGCATTGCTTTTCCTTCATCAGTAGATGCCATGACCGTATTTACAATATAGCTGGAACCCTGTCCTGCAATGTATCCGTAAACATCCTCATCCAGAGCACGGATTTTCTCCATAGCTGCTGCAAAGGAATCCCAGTCAGCAAAAGCATCCTCTGTGATTCCGGCTTTTTCAAAAATGTCAGAGTTGTACCACAGTCCGCGGCTTTCAATCTGATCGTGCACTGCATAGATATGTCCGTCAATATCATGCTGTGTGTAGTTCAGTCCAACAGCATCCTGAAGACCGTTCTCATCAATGTATGGCTTCAGGTCATATACAAGCTCCTGGGAAAGTGCTGCCTGGGGAACTCCGCCACCTCCAACATCTACCAGATCCGGGAAGGAACCGCCAGCAACCTGTGCGCTTACAATATCATCTCTGTTCTCCACTGCGATTGGTTTGAAAGTAATCGGTCCGTCTGCATGGGCTTCTGCAAACCCGTCATAAATATCACGCATTACCTGCGCTGCTGCCCACTCACTCTCATCCTGATAATAGCCATGGTAAAATTCCAGAACATCATCAGCTGCATAAGCTGTGCTTCCAAATCCAACCAATCCAGTAGCCCCCATTGCTGCTGCCAGTAACACACTTACCATTTTTTTCTTCATTGAAAATTCCTCCTTCATAGCTTTATATGTCTTTGCTTTTACTATCCTTATTGTATCGTTGTTTTTGGTATTTTTGAATGAATCCAATTTGCATTTTACAGGTAATTATTGACATTTTCACAATGAAAACCAGGAATATATTTACCATCGCTCAATATTTTACACTTTTTGCACAAAAAATAAGATGAAGTTCAGCTTTTTCTTTTCCACTTCTGCCGATCTCCATCTTATTTTTTTGTTTGACAGTATTTATTTCTGACTGTTATTTTCTGTAGTTTGTATTTTTCCAAGACGCTTCTGAAAGTTCTCCGGCGTCATTGCACCTGTCAATACACGGAAAATATTGCCTGTAAAATAAGCCTTCTGGTCTGCCGGCCACAGGTTATCCGGAACTTCAATTTTCCTGTCAGCTTCAAGCACCAAAGAAGCAGCCTGATACAGACGGGGCATTGCCTCCTTGTAGGCATCCAGCACCACGTGTTCATTTGCTGGAATCTGCTCTGTTTCCTCCAGGATTCTTTTTTGTACCTTTTCGCTGAGCATATATTTCAAAAAATCAACAGACGCATTCTCCTTCTGCTCATTTTGGCTATTTCCCAACACATAGCCAAGGCATGCTGATTCGCAGGAAACCGCATCCTGGGAAAAGGTGGGAAGCAGAGCATATCTGGCATTGATATTTTCGGAAATCATGGAAGCGCCCCAGACACCATTTACATACACTGCCAGCTTTCCTTCGTTAAACAGTCTGGTCTCATCCAGATAGCTGTATTCTGCATTTTCTGAAGCAGAATAAGCATAGATTCCCTGAAGCTGCTTGAGCACCTCCCGAACCTGGTTCTTCCATAAAATATGATTTTCCTCATCCTCCAGCAGCATCTGATCCATAAAATAAAGATATCCCTCCGGCGAGGTCTGAAGCGGCTTTACCTCATTTTTCTGCTCGTTGGCCCATTTAAGTATTTTGTAGCACATGCCGCGAAATGCATCCCAGGATTTCGGAAGGCTTTTCACCCCTGCTGCATCTAAAATATCCTCGTTATACCAATATCCACCACTCAAGGATAAAACATCTGCTACGGTGAACAGCTGTCCGTTATCTGTCGTCCAGTAATTCAAATTAGTTCTGGAAATATTCGCCGCAAACTCCTTATCTTCTTTCAGATAAGGCATAATATCCAGTGCCATATTGTTTTTCACAATAAAATCATAGGTTGTGTTCTGTCCCATTCCGCTGAAGGTGATCACATCCGGCATGTTTCCCACCATGATCATATCTTCCACTTTGCGCAGCATCTCCTCCCGTGCCGGCATGGATATCATTTGGACTTCAATATCCGGGTTTTCCTTCTGGAAGCCATCGTAAATATCACGCATTGCAACATGGTCTGCCCCGGTTCCGCCCCAGGCATGGATCACTGTAATAGTCACAGGCTCTTTTTCCCTTTCTCCGCATCCGCAAAGAGACAGTGCCAGCAGCAATATAAGGCCAGACAGGCTGTTTCTACTTCGTCTCTTCATTTTTTTCTCTTTTCCTGAATTCTTTTGGAGATACTCCTGTGATCTTTTTGAACATCTTGGAAAAATATCCTGCATCCTCCACTCCCACAGCCTCTGAAATTTCATAGGTCTTCATATCGGTATTCCGCAAATAATCCTTCGCAGCCTCAATACGTTTATTCAAAATAGCATCAAACAGATTTACTCCTGTTTTGTTCTTGTAAAAACGGCTTAAATAGCTCCGGTTCACATGCATGGTATCTGCAATGTCATCCAGCGTAATCTTATTACGGTAATTTCCTTCCACATACTGTTCTACCTGGGAAAGCAGGGATTCCGGTTCCTCAGTTCTTCTGGCCTCGGTTGTTTCAAATTCTTTTTTCAGCCTGGATAGGTTCCCAATTGCTTTTTCCACAGCTTCCGGAAGCTCATCAATAATGGAAATTTTCAGTACATAACCGCAGGCACTGTATTTAATGGCTTCCTTTGCATATTCAAAATCCGAATATGCGGTAAGAATGATCACCTGGGTTTCCGGACTTGTTTCATATATATATTTGCATACCTGAAGCCCGTCTACGCCTGGCATCTGGATATCAGTGATCACAATATCCGGCATGCTTCTGGTAATCCCGTCCAAAAGTTCCTGACCATCGCTAACCACCTTTTCCAGACTGCAGTCCATTTTCTCCCAGTTGATCAGCTTCTGCAGGGCTTCCCTGATATAGCTTTCATCATCTGCTGCCAATACTTTCCACATAGCTCTCTCCTCTTTCAATAGGAACCAGTATCTCAATTCTGGTTCCCTTTCCCTTCTCACTCCACACCTTAAATTCATGAGCATCTCCATACAGGATCTGAAGCATTCTTCTGGTGTTTTCCCATCCGGTATGAGTGTGTTCTATCTTATTCGTTTCTCCTGATTTCTCCTGTTTTTCCTCCATTTTGGTAAAATCAATACCCACTCCGTTATCTTCCACGCAAATATGAAGCATCTCCCTTTCGTAAAGATGAACCTTCAGCATTCCTTTTTCCCGTTTTGGTTCCAAACCATGGGACACCGCATTTTCCACCAGAGGCTCGATAAGAAGGCGTGGAATCAGATTGTTCTCTATGTCCGGATTTTCCAGCGTCACTTCATAGGAAAGCTTGTCCTGGTATCTGCTTTTCTGCAGATACAAATAAAACTGCACAATTTCCAGTTCTTCCTTTACCTTGATCTTAATCTCTTTTTCCCTGAAGATCTTGCCCTGCATCAGCTTGGAAAATGCATTCAGACCGTCGTAAACCTCCTCGTTTCCCGCCATTTTTGCCTTCAGGCTGAGCATGGCCAGAATGTTGAACTGAAAATGAGGATTAATCTGAGACTGCAGATACTTTACCTGGGCGCGGACCGCCAGAATCTCTTTCTCATATACCTGTGTAATCAGATACTCAATTCTGTCTGCCATCTGGTTGAACACAATCCCCATATCATGAAATTCCTGAATGGAAGAATCCTCCATGCGCACATCCAGCTTAGGCTTGCCAAATGCCTGAATGCTCTGAATCATTCTTGTTACCGGTTTGGTAAAACGATAGCTGGTAACATAGGATACCAGAAAGGCAATGGCAATTACCACAACCAGGCCCACCAAAAAGATCAAAAGAGTGGGCTTCAAAATAGAAAAAATATTTCCATATCCAACTGCGATAACTGTTCGCATCCCGAAGCCGCACTGATCTGCATAACCAATTACCCTCGCATTACCCAGTGTTCTGATTCCGCTCCAGGAAATCTCTGTTTTCTGAAGTGCCAGAATATTTTCCTTATCACCATCTGATGCAAGAAGCATATCTGTTTTATCAAGTACTGCCCAGGAACCGTCGCTGTAGGAATTCACTGCATTTAATAAAGCCGCTGCAGCTGTCTGGGAAATCTGGACGATTCCCAAGCCTTTTTCCTTCATGCTGTCATCATAGATACGGAAAAAAATATTTATCTCATCCTCATCGGTCAGACAGATATATTGGCTTTCTGTTATTTTCAAACTCTGCAGCATGTTTTCATACCGGCTTTTCTGCTCCCGCTCAGCAGCCAGGGTAGTAGCATAATAATGTTCATAAATGCAGTCATCACTGTTGTTAAACAGATAAATGCTTGTCACAAAGGGCAGCTGCCTGTCCACCATGTTCCGCTGTGAAAACAATTCCATGCTATAGGAAAGCTGGGATTCAATTTCATCCGGATCATAGTCTTTCTCCTGAAAAAACTCATTCAGCACTGTATTGTGGCGTATAGTGATCACACTGTCCTCAATGAACTGCATATGTGCTTGATACTGCTGGCTGGTGTTGCGAAGCACATACTCAATATCTTCCTGTGTCTTCTGGAAAAAGAAAGAAAAGAAAACATAGAAAACAGCTACACATGCAGACAGCAAGGTACACGCAGATGCCAATATCATAAGAAGGGTCAGTTCTTTTTTTAGTGTATGTTTTTTCTTCATCCTTATAATTCCTATGCATAAATTAAGCATATCCTCTGATATAGGATCAGATTTTATGCTCTTATTTTCATTATAGGAAATGATTTTCCAACTTGCAATCATTTTTACCAAAACAATAAAAAAATCGCAAAAATATTTATAGCATTTCGCACAAATATAAGGTATACTGGAAGTAATTAATGGAGAAGGAGAAACAAGCATTATGAAAATTATTAAAGTAAAAAATTATGAAGAGCTCAGCCGTACTGCGGCTACAATTATTGCAGGCACTATCTTATCCAAACCAGACTGCATCCTTGGTCTTGCTACCGGTTCTTCACCGGTTGGAACCTATGACCAGCTGGCAGCAATGTATGAGGATGGAATCCTTGATTTTTCACATGTTAAGTCCGTTAACCTGGATGAGTATGTAGGGCTGGACGGCTCCAACGACCAGAGCTACCGCTATTTCATGAACAAGAATCTGTTCAGCAGAGTGAATATTGATATTAAGAATACATATGTTCCCGATGGAACCAATCCTGATGCAGATGCATGCTGCAGCGCATACAATACTCTGCTTGAGAATATCGGCACAGTTGATTTACAGCTTCTTGGAATCGGACCCAACGGTCACATCGGTTTTAATGAGCCAGCTGATCACTTCGAAGCAGGCACACACTGTGTAGATCTTACAGATGCAACCATTCAGGCAAATAAGAGATTCTTTGCAAGTGAAGAGGATGTTCCGCGTAAAGCCTATACTATGGGAATTGGCAATATTATGCGTGCTAAGAGCATTCTTCTGGTTGCCAACGGCAAAAACAAGGCAAAGGCTCTTGCAGCAGCCCTCAAGGGTCCGGTTACTCCACAGTGTCCGGCTTCTATTCTTCAGTTCCATCCAAATGCCATTATTGTGGCAGATGAGGACGCAATGAGTGAACTGTAAATCTCAATCTCATACAAAATGGAGCTGCCTAAAATAGCAGCTCCATTTTTGTACCTTTTCCAAGATCACTATCCACTGTAATCTTCGCATGGTGTAAATTGGCTCCATGCTTGACAATGGACAGTCCAAGTCCTGTTCCTCCGGTTTGCCGTGAATGGCTTTTATCCACCCGGTAAAACCGTTCAAATATTCGTTTTTGTTCAGATTTTGGAATTCCTATTCCGTCATCCTCTACCCTGTAAAAAGGCTTTCCGCCTCTTTTTCCCACATAAATATGAATGTGTCCGCCTGGATTGGTATAGCGCACTGCATTATCTGCAATATTGTAAAGCATTTCGTAAAGCACATGGCGTACTCCCTGAATAGTTGCCGGCTCTCCGTGATAATCCAGAAGGATTTCTTTTTTCTCTGCGTGACCACGAAGATTATTTACTACATCCTGGGCAAGCTCATCCAGTTCCACACTCTCCATGGAAACTGTGCTGTCCTGCTGTTCATCCAGACGGGAAAGCTGAATAATATCTGCCACCAGATTTCCCAGACGATTGGCCTCCTTATAGATCCTTCCTGAAAAATCAGCAATGTTCTCCGGTCTGACCATTCCGTTCATCATCAGCTCTGCATAACCGGAAATAGACATAAGCGGAGTTTTCAGTTCATGAGAAACATTGGCGGAAAATTCCCTGCGCACAGCTTCTGTTTTTTTCAGTTCTTCCAGCTGGCTTGCAATCTGCTTATTTTGCTGATCAACCCTCACAAGAAGAGGCCGAAGCTCCTCATAACACACATTGTCGAGAGGTTTCTCCAGATTCAGATTATTAATAGGCTCGATCAGGCTCTTTGTCTGCTGCTGTGCAAGCACATATTCCACCAGGATGATCAGAATCATAAGAAGCCCAAGCAAAGTAAAGCTTGTCATCAAAGTATGAAAAACACTGTCTGTTGTTTTTGCCAGACGCAGGATTCTGCCATCAGACAGCTTCACTGCATAATAAAAGGTCTGCCGGGCAAGGGTTTCTGAATAACGGACGATCTCACCCTGCCCGCTCTCCATTGCCTGAATAAATTCCGGACGATCGCTGTGATTAGGAAGCAAAGAAGCATCAGCCTCACTATCGTAAAGAACATTTCCGTCTTTATCCGTAAGCGTAATACGAGTATCTGTAGCTTGTCCCACTTTTTCATTCAGATAGATTGTTCCTGCTTCCTCCAGCCCTACCTTTACATATTCGGCTTCATTTCTGACTCCTGTTTTCATAACTGAATCAAATTTTCCATACATCACAAAGCTTGCAGCCACAAAAGTTAAAAGCACTGTAAGAATAATCATTATGCTGGTATGATTCAGAATTTTCTGCTTCATCCCTGATTTCCTCCCTTATCCGCCATGCGATAGCCCACACCACGAACAGTTTCAATCAGTCTGCCGGTATCTCCAAGCTTCTGGCGAAGGGTTCGAACATGTACATCCACAGTTCTCGTTTCTCCGTCAAAATCATATCCCCATATGTGACACAGAATCTGGTCACGGGTCATAACAATTCCTCTGTTTTCCATAAGGTAGAGAAGAAGCTCAAATTCTTTTCTGGTTAGTTCTACAGGCTGATCGTTGCTGTAAACCTGATGACGTCCCGGGAAAATGCTCAGTTCTTCACAGCGCAGCTCTCTGTCATCTCCGTGACGGCTGCTGCGCCGAAGCACAGCCTTCACCCTGGCAATAAATTCCATCATTCCAAAGGGCTTGGTAATATAATCATCTGCGCCTGCTTCCAGGGCACGCACCTTATCAAATTCAGCCTCTTTGGCAGTTACCATAATTACCGGAATATCTCTGGTTCCGGAGGATTTCTTCAGCTTATCCAGAATCGAATAGCCATCCTCTCCCGGCAGCATGATATCCAGAAGGATCAGTTCCGGCTCCTCTTGTGCAAGAGCCTGCCACAGCTCCAAAGGATCTGCCAGGCCTTTTGCATGAAAGCCTGTGGTCTCCAAGGTGTATACCAGAAGATCACGAATGTTGTTGTCGTCCTCTACACAAAAAATCATTTCAGTTCTCTCCTCCCATACGCATTATCTGCGCACATTTACGGAAGCATATAGTTTACTCTTGCCACCTCAAGCTCATGGTGAAAGTGCTCTCCCGGAGCATTTTTCACAGTGTCCAGATGGCTGTGTGTATCATATAGGTCTTCCCTTACCTGTGTTACGCAGACACCAATATTAGAGCAATGATCTGCAATTCGCTCAAGACTTGTAGTTACATCAGACAAAATAAATCCCATCTCAATAGTGCATTCTCCTGCTCTAAGGCGGTTTACATGGCGTCTTTTTAATTCACGGCTAAGCTCGTCGATCACTTCCTCTAAAGGTTCGATTTCCTCTGCCAGCTGAATGTCCTGGTTGGCAAATACTGCATACGCCTTATCCACAATATCAACCACCGCTTTTTCCATAACATGAAGCTCCTTCACTGCCTGTGGAGAAAAAACTGCATTTTTTTCCCACATCTCTTTGGCTGACTTCATAATACTTAAAGCATGATCAGAAATACGTTCAAAGTCACCGATGCAATGGAGCATAATGGAAAGACTGTGACTGTCCTCTACGGAAAGCTCCTTCTGATTCAATTTAATCAGATAGGTTCCAAGCTCATCCTCATAGCGGTCAACCTTTGCCTCGATTTTTTCCACACGGAACGCATTTTCCTCCTGGAAAGTATCCAGAAGTCCAAAGGAAAGCTTCAGCGCATTTTGAGACTGCTCTGCCATTTTTTTGGCTGCTGTTTTGCTCTGTTCAATGGCAATTCCAGGATTGCTCAAAAAACGGGATTCCAGGATCATAAACTCCTGATCTTCTTCTGAGATAGCTTTTTCTTCCTTGGTATCACGAATAGTCGCACATGCCATTTTTACAAGAACGTCACCAAACGGAAGAAGTACAACAGTTGCAATTACGTTAAATGCGCTATGAATGACAGCAATCCCTGCCGGTCCTGCCACATCATTGATAAATGAAAAATGTAAAAATGTATTAAGAAGATAGAAAACACCCATAAATGCAATGGTTCCTACAATGTTAAAGTACAGATGAACCACAGCTGCACGCTTTGCGTTTTTGGTTGCACCAACAGAAGAAAGCATAGCTGTAATACAGGTTCCAATGTTCTGTCCCATGATAATCGGCAGGGCCGTGCCGTACTGAACGGCACCGGTTACACAAAGTGCCTGAAGAATTCCTACGGAAGCAGAGGATGACTGAATAACCGCAGTCAAAAGCGCACCTGCCAACACTCCCAGAATCGGGTTGGAAAATTTCAGCAGAATATTAGTAAATTCCGGAACCTGGGCAAGCGGCTTTACAGCACCGCTCATAGTGTTCATTCCGAACATAAGCACTGCAAATCCTACCATAATGTTTCCTATATCCTTCTTTTTTTCATTGTGAAGAAAAACAATGAAAATCACACCAACCAGTGCCAGAATAGGTGAAAATGAGCTTGGATTTAATAATTTTACAAAGAAATTCGAGCTTTCAATTCCGGCAAGACTAAGAATCCATGCAGTAATCGTAGTACCGATATTTGCTCCCATAATGAAGCCAACAGCCTGTGATAAGTGCATGATTCCTGAGTTTACAAAGCCAACAACCATAACTGTCGTTGCTGATGACGATTGAATAACTGCTGTCACGGCAGCGCCAACCAGAACTGCCTTTAATCTGTTTGAAGAAAGATTCTCAAGAATCTTCTCAAGCTTTCCTCCTGAAAGCTTTTCCAGTCCGTCTCCCATAACCTGCATTCCGTACAAGAACATTGCCAGGCCTCCCAGCAAAGTCAGGATGCTAAAAAAATCCATTCTTTTTCCTCTCCTTTTATCCATTTGTTAGAGTTTGTTTGTTTCTTGGTTATGAGATTAATATAGGTGGTCTATGTAAAATTTCGGGGGAGAGGAATGTTAAATCTATGTAAAATACTTTACATTTCCCTGGTTTTTACTACCAAATCTTTGTTAAATCACATTGGCTCCAATGTAAAATTACTGTAAATGCGGCTGGTGAGCCTGGAAAACAACTGAATGCAGCATTTTATCCGGTAAAGGTCTTTTAAAATCCTCTTATCTCTTCCTCCTCAGAGTGGGTTTTGTCAATGGAGCGGATTTCCAGGAAGTAGCTGTAATTATCATTTACTTTTACTTCCACGCGGTCGCCTACCTTGTGGCCTTTTAATGCCATGCCGATGGGGGAATCAATGCTGATCCGGTTCTCCATGGAGTTTCCCCTGATGGATGTAACCAGCTTGTATTTATCAATCTCGTCATCCTCCTCGAAATAAACCTCTACAATGTCATCCATTCCAACCTCATCGCTGCTAGATTTATCTGATACGATCGTAGCAGTTTTCAGCATATTTTCCAGATAGCGGATGCGGCTTTCGTTTTGATTTTTATGACGTTTGGCAGCATAATACTCAAAATTCTCACTTAAATCACCCTGCGCACGAGCTTCCTTCACAGCTTCAATGGCTTCCTTACGGATTACCAGCTTGCGATGCTCAATTTCCTGCTCAATTTTCTCAACATCCTTGCGGGTAAGCTTCTCTCTCATTTTTGATACATCTCCTTTATCTCATCATTTTCAAATTGTCAGTAAACCGCTTACAGTTTTTTCTTTCCAAGACGGACTTCCTCCATCAGCTTTGCTGTTTCTTCATCTGCATGATCAAACAGGTACGTATGGCTTGACTGGCGGCGCTGATGCCACTCCTGGCGAAGCTGCTTCCTTGTTTCCTCAATTTCCTCTTTCAGGCCTCTTGCAGAAATTCGGTTTGCCCCCTGTCCCATAATTATAATCTGTTCCAGGCCATCAGAGGTAGCTACTGTCACCTGATGCTGTCTGCCGATCTTGTGGACCGTTTTCTCAATATACTGATCTGCGGTCTCTGCTTCTTTGGTATAAACCACATGAATGTTGTGATAGGTCAGAACCTCTTCCTGGTGGCCTTCCACTTTGTATGCGTCAAAAACAAGAATCAGCGTGCATTTTTTGTATCCCTGATAATTGCTGAGAATGTCCATCAGCTTGGTCTGCGCCGCACGGACATCCGCATCTGCCAGTTCCTTCAGTTCCGGCCATGCAAAAATAATGTTGTAGCCGTCCACCAGAAGGTATTCTTCTTTGTCCTTTTTCCGGTAGGAGCTGGTGGATGGAGAGGATGGCGCAGTTACTACTTTTTTATAGGAAGACATTCTGTCTCTTTTTACAGGACCGAAGGTTCGCTCGAAAATTGCCTGAAGTTCCTTATCGTCTTCATAGCTGCCGCGATAAGCGGACTTTGGTGGCTGGTAGCCGGATTTTCCTGAAGTCTGGCTGGCACCGCGGGCCTGATTTCCCGATTGGCTGCCGGCACCGCCGTATGCTGCATTTTCTTCTCCGCTTTCTGTGCTCTGCCAGTCTTCCTCTGCGCTTAGATCATCAAACTCCTCGGAAATCCCTGTGTCCAGATGCATATACTCTTCCACCTGATACCATGGCACCACAAATCCGGCGCCATGGGCACAAAATACAGAACCAGTGGGATTGTCCAGGTCACGCTCAGAATCATAGCCAATCTGTTCCACAATCTCTTCCTGATTTTTACAGGGCTCATAGCCTTTCAGGCTGCAGAACAGCCTTCCCAGGCCTCTTGTATAGGAAACCACTTCCTTCTGGTAATCACGCATAGCAGAAACCGGTGCTTTTCCCTTCAAAATTGCAGTCATGTCCTCCGTTTCCGGGGGCAGAAGGGTTCCCTGCATTTTCTGGATATCCGTCATGGCACGACCTACTGTGTCCACCGGAATTTCCAGGCGAAATTCATAGTATGGCTCTAACAAAACGCTTGTGGCTTTTTTCAAGCCCTGGCGGATAGCGCGGTAGGTTGCCTGTCGGAAATCACCGCCCTCTGTATGCTTCTGATGGGCGCGCCCGGTGAGCAGTGTAATCTGCATATCCGTGATAGGCGCTCCGGTAAGCACGCCTCTGTGTTCCTTTTCCTCCAGATGGGTGAGAATCAGCCGCTGCCAGTTGCGGTCCAGAACATCCTCGCTGCACGCCGTGAAAAACTGCAGGCCGCTTCCCGGCTCACCTGGCTCCAGAAGCAAATGTACCTCCGCATAGTGGCGCAAAGGCTCAAAATGTCCCACGCCCTCCACAGGCGCAGCAATTGTTTCCTTATATACAATGTTTCCGGTGCCGAAGTCTACTGCTACATGGAACCTTTCCCAGATCAGCCGTTTCAGAATCTCGATCTGCACATCTCCCATGAGCATGGCATGGATTTCTCCTAACTGCTCATCCCATACAATATGAAGCTGGGGATCCTCCTCTTCCAGTTCCTTTAATTTCTTCAGCATCTGGTGCACATCGCAGCCTTCCGGGAGCAGGATCCGGTAGTTCAGTACAGGCTCCAGAACAGGCATGTTGGAATTTTCCGTGATTCCAAGTCCCTGGCCCGGAAATGTGTGGGTAAGACCTGTGACGGCACAAACAGTTCCCGCTTTTGCTTCTTTCGCCAGTTCAAATTTCGCTCCGGAATAAATGCGGATCTGGTCGGCTTTTTCCTCCCAGATTTCTTCCCCTGCTGCCACATTTCCCTTGCTTGTGGTAAGAAGGTCTTTCACCTTCAGGGTTCCGCCAGTGATTTTCATATAGGAAAGGCGGTTTCCCTGCTCGTCCCTTGCAATCTTGTACACCTTGGCACCGAAGGCCTCCGGGTAAAGGGGATTGGCTGTATAGTGCTCAAGTCCGCCGATGAGATATTTCACGCCGCCCATTTTCAGCGCAGAACCAAAATAGCAGGGGAAAACCTTGCGCTCAATGATCAGCCTAGTGACTTCTTCCGGGCCCACCTCGCCCTCTTCCAGATATTTTTCCAGAAGATGCTCATCGCACATAGCCAGGCTTTCCCAGAATTCTTCCCCGTGCTCTGCTTCTGTGTGGAAAATTTCGTTGGTGTTCTGCTCCGCGCGGCTGCCCGGATCTGTTTCTTTTTGAATCTCTGTTTTGATATCCGTGGGACCAAAGTCCAGACAGTTTTCGCTCAGGCGTTTCCTCAGCTCTGCCAGAAGAGCCTCCTGGTCGGCTCCGTCCTGATCCATTTTGTTGATAAAAATAAAAGTTGGAATCTGGTATCTTTCCAGAAGTCTCCACAACGTTACAGTATGTCCCTGCACGCCATCTGCTCCGTTGATCACCAAAATGGCGTAATCTAATACCTGCAGGGTCCGCTCCATCTCCGCGGAAAAATCCACATGGCCCGGAGTGTCCAGAAGCGTGACTCTGGTGTCTCCAAGATCAAGGATGGCCTGCTTGGAAAAAATTGTAATTCCACGTTCCCGCTCCAAAGGAGAAGTGTCCAGGTATGCGTCTTTATGGTCTACTCTTCCCAGCTTGCGGATTTTGCCGCTTAAATATAAAAGTGCTTCTGACAATGTAGTCTTTCCTGCATCTACATGTGCCAGAATGCCTATGCTCAAGTTCTTTTCCGGATTCTTTCCAAAGGTCTCTGCCATGGAAAATACCCCTTTCTTTATGTTCTTAATAGGATGTTAGGGGCAAAAAGTATTTTGCCCCTAACTTGATATCTACGAATTGCTCCGCTGTTTTGCAGCTCCCGCAATTCTTTATCTTTATATTATCATAACACACAATCCCCCATCAGTCGATAAGAGAAATCTGCCTGCAAATTTATCTTGATATTAAAATTATTTTATCTTTACAATATTTGAAACCATGATATAATTTCATTCAGGATAAAAACCGTACAAGAAAGCGAGAAATTTTATTATGAATCCAGTAAAGAAAATATACTGCAGAATTTTCCAGAATGTGTTTAAGTTCGCACTTCCCTTTCTGCCTTACCGAAACCCGAAGATCATCGGCAGCCTGAAGGAAGTTCCCGATATGCTGAAAAAGAAAAAATGCGAGAATGTGCTGATCATCACAGATGCAGGCATTCATCAGCTTGGGCTTACCGACCGTCTGGAAAAGGCGTTGACAGACAGCGGCATTTCTTATATCCTTTATGACAAAACAGTAGCCAACCCTACTACAGACAATGTGGCAGAAGCGCTTGAGCTTTACCATGCAAACAACTGTAAAGCCATTATCGGCTTCGGCGGCGGTTCCAGTATGGACTGTGCCAAGGCAGTTGGTGCCAGGGTCGCCAAGCCCCGTCAGTCCCTTGCCAAGATGAAGGGAATTCTGAAGGTGCACAAGAAGCTTCCTCTTCTGATTGCTGTTCCAACTACAGCAGGAACCGGAAGTGAAACCACGCTGGCCGCCGTAATTGTAGATGCGCAGACCAGACACAAATATGCCATCAACGATTTTCCGTTGATTCCGCGCTATGCAGTTCTGGATCCTAAGGTTACCTTAAGCCTTCCGCCTTTTATCACCGCAACTACTGGTATGGATGCCCTTACCCATGCAGTGGAGGCATACATCGGCAATTCCACCACGCCAGGCACCAGGAAAAATGCCCTGGATGCTGTAAAGCTGATTTTTGAAAATCTGGATACCGCATACACAGATGGCTCTAATAAGGAAGCCCGCCGGAATATGCTCCGCGCTTCCTACTTTGCAGGCTGTGCTTTTACCAAATCTTATGTGGGCTATGTACATGCAGTAGCACATTCCCTGGGCGGACAGTACAATGTGCCTCACGGACTTGCCAATGCAGTACTGCTGCCTTATGTGCTGGAAGCCTACGGAAAAACCATTCACAAGAAACTGGCTGCTTTAGCTGTTGCAGCAGGTGTGGCTGACAAGGAAACACCTGTGGAGGAAGCTGCCGCAGGCTTTATCCAGGCCATCAAAGATATGAAAGCCCGCTTTGGCATCGGAGATTTCATTCCGGAAATCCAGGAAGAGGACATTCCGAAATTGTCTCATTATGCAGACAAGGAAGCCAATCCTCTGTATCCCGTTCCGGTACTGATGGATGCCGGGGAGCTGGAGAAGTTTTATTATATGCTGATGCCGGATAAAGAACAGCCGGAAGCATAAAACGCTTTTTTCAAACAGGATCTCGTCCCTGGAGAGGGACTCTAAACAATACTACATTTTATAATGCGAGGAAAATCCCATGACACAGGAAGCGATCCAGGATATCATCCGCAGGCAGCGGGAATTCTTTTATACAGGTGCTACACTTAATATTGATTTTCGCATTGAAGCATTGAAAAAGCTTCAGGCCTCCATCCAAGCACATCAGGAGCAGATTGATGCTGCATTAAAGGCAGATCTTGGGAAAAGCAGCTTTGAGAGCTACATGTGTGAATCCGGTCTTGTTCTCAGCGAGATCACCTACATGCTGAAGCACATCCGCTCTCTTTCCAAAGAAAAGACCGTGCACACCCCTCTCGCGCAGTTTCATTCCAGAAGCTACATGAAGCCATCTCCCTATGGGGTTTCCCTGATCATGAGTCCCTGGAATTATCCTTTTCTTCTCACCTTTGATCCGCTGGTAGATGCAATTGCGGCAGGAAACACAGCCGTGCTTAAGCCAAGCGCCTACTCTCCTGCCACTGGAAACATCATCCGGGAAATCGTCCGGGAATGTTTCCCAGAGCATCATGTTGCAGTTGTTATGGGCGGACGTGCAGAAAATGCCTGTCTTCTTCAGGAGCATTTTGACTATATCTTTTTCACCGGAAGCCAGGCTGTTGGAATAGAAGTGATGCGCCATGCCAGCGAGCATCTTACCCCTGTCACCCTGGAGCTTGGCGGCAAAAGCCCCTGTATTATAGACAAATCTGCGAACTTAAAGCTCGCAGCCAAACGTATTGTATTTGGAAAGTATCTGAATTGCGGACAGACTTGTGTGGCTCCTGACTATGTTTATTGCCACAGTGAAATAAAAGACGAATTTCTAAAACAGCTTCGAAAACAGATCCGCAAGCAGTTTGGCAAAGCACCTCTGGATAACAAAAATTACGGAAAGATCATCAACCAAAAGCATTTTGACCGTATTCAGAGATTAATTGATTCCTCAAAGGTAATCTGCGGTGGAAATATACGACCCGAAACACTGCAGATCGAACCTACTGTAATGGACAAGGTTACCTTCGAGGATGCCATAATGCAGGAAGAAATTTTCGGGCCTGTGCTTCCTGTGCTTACTTTCACCTCCATTGATGAGGTTATCCATAAAGTAAATTCCCTGGCTCATCCTCTTGCACTTTATATTTTTGCACAGGATAAGGCTATAATAAAAAAAGTCACCTCTGAATGCGGATTCGGAGGCGGCTGTATCAATGATGTAGTCATTCATCTTGCAACCAGTGAATTGCCCTTTGGAGGCTTCGGAGAAAGCGGTATGGGAAGCTATCATGGTAAAAAAGGATTTGAAACCTTTTCCCATTATAAGAGCATTGTAGATAAAAAAACCTGGATTGATCTGCCTATACGTTATCAGCCCTACGGGCGGATTTCCCGGAAGCTGCTTCATCTGTTTCTGAAATAATAAAAACACCGGTACAGTATGAGTATAAAACTCACACTGCACCGGTAATTTCATCATGGACTAATAAGTGCCAGAATCTTTCTGAAAAAGTTCCACCCTTTTTACTGAGCTGCAACAACGGATACTTTGATTTCCTTCTCATTTTCGCTAAGGTCGAATGTACCGCCATCCTGTACCAAAACGTGAATTTCATACAGTACATCCTCAGATAAGGTATCTGGGATTGCTCCCTCCTCGGTCTGGATATGCCACAGGTCTTCAGGCACTTCCTGAAGGGAGCCGTCTGCACCGTAACCGTAAAGCTTCAGTGCATCTGCGCTGCCGGACAGACCTTTCACTCGCAGCGCCACTGTGGTGTTCGGATGCACATTTTCAACAGTTACGGTATTCAGCCAGCCCATAACATTTCCCTGTCCGCCATCCGCTTCAAAGGTTTCCTGTCCAAGCACATTTCGCATTGCCTGATCCAGATCCACTTTGCGGTACGGCATTTCCGGCAAGTAAACAAAACGGTCCTGAAGTCTTAACAGCTCCAGATATCCGGTCGGACAATAAAGGGCATTTCCGCTGTTTCCGGCATACATGCCGATGGCCATGTTGTTGTAACCAGGCTTGCTGGAAACATCCATTGAAAATACGGTCTCGCCAGTCTCAAAATCCAGCATAATATACTGCCACATGCCAGTTTCCAGATCCTGAACATAGCCGTAAATATATCCGGTGGCAGTGGAAAGCTTCAGCATGGAAGTATCGGACAGATCACTTCTGCACCAGATACTCTTCATTTCGTAGCCGTCATCAGTTTTGATGGTGTCCACTCGTTCTACACCTGGCATGATCATTTTATTTCCCTGGCTTAACCAGTTTACATCATAAATATTGGCATAGCTCTGGATGGAAGAATCGCTGTCCTCTTTTCCAAGAGCAGCACTTCCGGCACCAAACCAGTTGCACACAATGGTACTCACCGTTCCTGCACCGTTGTCGTATACAATTGCGGAGTTTTCCACAGATACCTGACTGTCCTCCGGAAGCTCGTCGATAACCGGAAGGCTGGCAACTGTTTCTCCGGTTTTCATATCAACAGCAAGGAGATTTACCGGATTCTGATTGTCGGTAAACATAACCAGGTCTTTTGTAAGAGAAGGGGAACAGCCGCCGCCCCAGGCAAGACCACCACCTGTAGTGGCATCACCTTCTGCGCTTTCCTTGGCACCTACGCTCTCATAAGAAGTTTTCCATACCTTCTGCACACCGTTATCTGCCTGGAACAGATAGCAGTTCAGGTTTGTCAGGATCACAGCGCCATCCTTGGAGGATGCAATGCCATTTTCTGCGCCCTCTCCCGGAGTCAGTTCATATACAAATACAGAGTCTGTCAGATCCACTTCCTCTCCGTTTAAGATCGCATCAATGGCACTGCGGGAAATGTATCCAACAGCTCCTTGCTGCTCCCTGTCCGGATAAATGCGGAAGCCGCCGGTGGCAAACCATAAATTCCCGTCATAGTCAAATACTACTGATAAAAGATTCTGATCCAGTGTTTTTCCAAGAGCTGCTTCAGCTGCAGCCTTGATGTCGATATCCAGCACCTTCTCAAATTCCGGCAGCACGTTTCCTTCCTCGTCGGTTGCTTTTAACATCAGCACGTGATTGTTGCTGGTTGGACACACGATTCGGTTACTCTCATCTACGAAGGAGTAGGAGCTTTGAATCACATAGCCGCCTTCGTCATGCTGCTTCGGGGAAAAATATCCCACTGTCTGTGTCTCATCTGCATTGATATCGCGAATAGCAAGGCCACCAAGAAATGGAACCACTGCGTGACCGTAGGAATCAAAAAAGATGGCCGGGGATGCGTTTGCGTTTACCTTCTCGTAGGAAACATTGATCTCGGAATAGATACCCACCGGCAGCACCTCATCTGTAGAGTCGGTATTGTAGCAGTCATGATGAATGTTGGAATCACTTTTTGCCATATAAGGATTTTCTTCCACTACCTTGGGGGAAAGTGCTTTTATTGGAAGTTGGGATGTACCTTCGCTTTGAGAGTCTTCAGCTTGTGCTTCCTTGGTCTGTGTCTCCTCTGCATGGAGAAGCTTCACCGTGCAGTCAGAGGTAACCGTAAGCATGGCTGCCATCATTGCAATAATCATAGCTCTTTTTTTCATTATCATCTTCCTCCTGAATTAAAATAAATATAATCACCTGCGTCCGAAACATGCCGTAAGCCCTTCCCAGAGCTTCTGTTCCTCCACGGGTTCCATAAAAAAATATTCCACACGCAGTTTAAATGCATGAAGGGAAAAATCCAGATCACTGCACCAGATCATTTTGCATTTCGGATGCAGGGAACGGAGATGCTCCGCAGCATTCAGCCCTGCTACTCCCTGAAGTGCCAGAAGCACAATGGACGGTATTGTTTTTTGTATTTCTCCAAAAAACTTTTCCTGATCCTGATAAATCTGAACCAGGGGAAATATCTTTCTGTCGGCGCAGTAGTTTAAAATATATTCTGCATAGTCCTGCCCCTTTTGTCCTTTATCAATCAATACAGCAATGCAATACACGAATCTCCTCCTTTCCTGTTTGATTTTTTCCTTCACTTGTTAAAATCATTATATAAAAATCCATCTGTTTTTCAATTGGTTTGGCACGAAACGACGGAAAATGGCACGAATTACATATGGGGGTATGTATTGACTTGTCTACTATAAATAAGAAAGAAGAATCCCTGCTCCAATCTATTGCTGACTGGAAGCAGGGATTCTATGACGATGTGTTGTCAGGTAAGACAGCGTATTACAGCAATCTGGTTCCGGAATTGAGGAAGTGATAAGTCGGTACAGTTGATGTAGCAAATCATTTTCCTTTCCATCTGTTAAAAGATGTAGCATGCCCATTTTCCAAATGATACATGGCGGTTTCATGATCATAAACCAGAATGCCATCATATATGCTTAGAAATATCAATTCGCTCCGTCAGAATATTGTAGCGGATTGCGCCTTCCAGCTTCGGGTCATTCTGAAACACAGTCAGACAGTTTCGGATGCTGTTTTTGACAGTGGTTGTCCTTGCAGGACTACCTACGGTTCGTTTTAACTTTTCCAATACTCTGTGCAGCCGGATTAGGGCAAAAAAAGCCCCGGAAAGCCTTGATTTTCCGGGGTTTGTAAACATTTTGATATAGTCTGAGCAGTCGATTATCGTTTTGATAACTCCAAACGCCTATTTTACGGCATTTTTTGACCGTTTGTCAGTTACCCGTCTTTTACGCATATTCTCTCAAGCGTTTTCCCGTTGCTTTATTATATCACAACTGCTCGAACTGTACATGCTCGGATTCTCCGGAGAGGTAAAGGTCGCCGATTGTTCTGACCATCTTCTTTCCGTCGACAACATGAATCTCTTTCACATAATATGACTGTCCTCTGATAGCACGACCGCAGATGTTGTCATTGCCCCATTCTGCCGAACGTCTGATATTGAGTGAACCGTCACAAATGACTGTCACCCTCATTTTGCCCTGCGGAATGATGACCTTGTCCTCCTGCTGCTCCTCTGTCGCTTTGTCCGGCTCTGTATTCGCCCCGTTTTCGCCGTTTTCCTGTTCGGTCGGTGGATTTGTCGCCTTATCCTCATTTGAGGCGTTCTCGTCGTCCTCTGCGTTCTTCTGCGGTGTTTCCTGCTCATTGTCTCCGGTTGCAAGTTCACTCACATCGTCATTGACCGTTGTCATTTCCTTGAGTGTCTCTGCGTCTACTGTTCCGGTCTTGTTTCCGTCCGCATCGTATGTGTTGGCACTGCCGTCCGGATTTGTCTGCAACGCTCCCTCCGGAACATCATCCGTGAGCGAACCGATGACCTTTCCGGTTTCATCCCAAACAACGAGGCTCTCGTCCTTTGCTGCTGCCCTTAATGCTGCATCAAGTTTCTTGTACTCTTTGCAGTCCTCTTTCTTGAACTCTGTTCCTTTGCCTAAATAGTATAACATGATTATCCCTCCTATTTGCTCAAATATTTACTTGATGCATAACCGACGATATTCTTATAAACCACATACAACCATTTCACGCCGTTGCAATCGTTATAATATCCATAGCACTGGACTTTCTCGTCGTGATTCATCACTGCAAGGATTGATTTTCCTGTTCCTGCTCCCGCACGGAGATTCAATCCGGATACAGTCACCTTGTATGTTCCTGCAAGGCTCTTGTTGAATCCGTGTGCAACATCAACCTTTGTGTTGCTCTTGACTGGTGTTGTGTTGGATGCTCCCGCTCCGGATGACTTTGCACCGTCTGTGAGGTTTGTTGCTGTGTGAGCACCATCATTCAACAGAATATCTCCCGCAAGCAAGTACGCATCCGATGTCAGATATTTGTTTTCTGTCAGTACCTCGAATCCTGCTGCCTTGAGTGCTGCTCGCAGGTTTCCGGTATAACATGCCGTACTCACCTTTTTCAGTGCGTCAATCCCCAGTCTGTAACCTGCACCCTTTACGATTGCAGCGACACCGGATGAACAGTCTGCCTCACATGCAACTGTAATCTGTGCGGGGTCGAAATTTGAATCTGCAAGATTCGTCCAAAATGTACCCCTGTGAGACTGACAATATCCGATTTTATTATTGACTGCTGCTGCCTTTGCCATGCTCGCAATCATCGCTCTCACTTTTGCGTTCGGGTGACGGAGAACGCATTTCCATGGTCTACTATACCAATTTATAACCTGCCACTCTGTACCTGTTTGGTCTCCGGCTTTTCCTCCGGAGTATCTTCCGTTTTCGTCATGTCCGCAATTTGAAATCATTTGTTTTCCTCCTTGTCAAAATCGTCTGCTTTGAATCCGCACAATTCCGGATTCTTTTCTTGTATCTTGTCATATATCATCAATCCCGCCACGATTAGAGGTGTACACCACCACATCACCGCAGCAGGAATTGAAATGATGAATCCGGTCAACCTTGTTATGTGTTTCCCGAATTTTGCCTCGTCCGTGTCAGAATAGCAATCCCCGTATTCTCTCATTTCTTCCCGAATTTCTCTGTCTAAATCAAAAGAAATTTTCCAAAAATACAGATTTACCGCCACCCATACGATGACAGCGACGATTGCATATATCAGCACGATTGTGTGTGCGTTTCCGGTTGCGAAATCACATATCCTTTTCAACCGTTTCACCTGCCTCACCGCTCACAAGCGTCTGCATCGCTTTGTTGCTCTCAAGCATCTTTTTCATTCTCTCAAGTGCCTCGTCGACCATCATCGAAAAAGCCTCGAACGAAATCACTCTCGCAAGCCATGTGAACCGTGCGACGAACATATCATATACATATCGCAGTTTGATTTGACCTGTACCGCCTCCCAGTTCCTTTTCTGCCTTTGTGACTGCATAGAGCAGCCATTCTCTCACTTTGTTCAACTGTTTGTCTGACGGCATTTTCACGAAAACATATACTGCATATCCTCCCGCTGCACATACTGCAATCAGACCCACAATCACAAACCAATTCTCGACGATGTATTTCATCCTTGTACCTCCTCGTCATCCTGTTCCGGTTCGTCATTGTGTTGTATTTCTCCGTTTGACTTTGTTCCCTTGACCGTTTTCACGGACTTAATGAGTGCCATCGCCCCGCCCTCGACTGATAGAAAACGGAATACATTCTCAATCAGTGTCGACGGTTCTGAACCCATCCGCAAAAACACAAATATCATCACGACTGTAAAGATAAATGCTGCAAGAATCAAAGTGAATACAACACGTTTCATGAACAGACCGGACACCTTTTTGTCATGTCTCTCTTTTCGCTCCCTTATCCGGTACATTCTTTTCAGATGCCGGATTCTGATGCGTCGTTCCTGTTCTGTCATTCTCATGTATTGCCTCTTTTCTGTGAGGTTGATTCTTGCCTGTTTCCTGCCCTCCTGTTATCGGTCGGAATGCTGTTCTCCGTCCAGTCTCTTGTGATAACTCTTGAGTGACTGTTCCACAATGACAACACGCTCTCTCAACTGTTTCATCTCCTCACGGTTCTCTCTTGATTCCCGTTTGATGTCCTTGATGTCGTCTGCGATGTTCTCAAGTTTCACAACCACCATTGTGTCATTTTCTGCTCGTCTCTCCGTTTCTTCCTGTGTGTCTTTTTTGTCGTTCCTCTGCTTTGAGCAGATTCCGAAAAAGATTGCGAATGCAACCGACACTCCGGAGATTAGCAAGGAAACCTCAATCGTCAACGGCGTTCTCCTTTCCGAACTCTGTCGCCTCGATGTCGTCGGTGTCGCAGTATTTCCGCATGTGATATTCGAGAACATCCATCTCCCTGTCTGTCTCCTCTACCTCTTGCCGGAGTTCCGCTCTGACCGCCTCCTCGATTTTCGACTGTTCAATGATTGTTTGCTGTTTTTTCACGATTGCCGATAGATTTTCCGTCACATCGCACAATCGTGATATTATTTCAAGCGGACTCATTCTGTATCACCGCCGGAGAATTTTTCTCCTGTGATATATTCATATTCATCCGCTGAAATACTGCCCTTTGCGACACGCTCGGAAATCTGTTCCTTTGTGAGAGTGCCTTTTTTGTACATTCTTTTGAGACTTTCAACAAGCATTTTCATACTAAATCAACCCCTCCTCAATCAACTGCTGTGTGTATTCGTCAATGACCGCATCTTTCTGAAACTGTGTCACTGATTCGACGATTCCGGATGTGTTCTCCTCAACGACTGACTTCATGAGTGCCATGTTCTCATATTCCTTGACTGTCATTTCTTTCTCGTCGTACTGCCATTCGGTCACTGTCTGCATCTTTCCGTCGCTGCCCTCAACCTCTCTTGTCACCTGTTCGATGTTCTTACGCAGGTAAACCGTTGACGGCGACGATGTCCTGTCGACCTCCTCCGGCTTGTCCGGCTGTGTTCCTGTCACCTTTTTCCAGTCTGTCATGTTCATTCTCCTTTCTGCTATGCTTTGAAACTATCCTCTTGAGTTTCTTGACGTTGATTTTTGGTTTGATGTAATCAATGTAATAGTTGTATGTGTCCGTGTGTTTGAACAATCCCATATATGACAACATCACCGATGCGTTATACCATGAGATTTTATCCTGCTTTGAGATATGGTTTGCCTTACGTCTCGCAGCCTCAATGTTTGATTTCCGGATGGTTGTCCGGTCATGGTGAAATTGAAATCCCATAAAATCAAGCATACGACCCTTTGTGACCTGCTTTCCGTCTTTATCGAGTACCGGATTCCCGCCTTTATCAAATACCGGATATTCAAATCTAAACACCTGCCAATCGCCTTTTATTTCAAGGTCGAGATTGTCATTCAGATATGTTTCGATTGCTGCATGTATTTTGTGCAGTTTCTTTTTGCTCTTTCCCAGTATCACCATGTCGTCCATATATCGCATGTAATGCTCTGCATGGAGTTCCTCCTTGATGTAATGGTCGAGTGCTTTCAAGTAAAAATTGCCGAACCATTGTGATGTGAAATATCCCAACGGAACGCCTTTTCGCATCTCCTCAATAATTTCTTTCAGTTCATCGAACATCGCTCCTGTGATGCCGATTTCCTGCAATATCTCCAACGCTCCGGAGATGTCGTCAAATGCTATGCATCCGACAAGCGTTTTCGTCTGCTCTGCATCTATCTCAACGCCTGCATCCGTCAAAATCTTTGCAACGAGTGCTATTTTGTCATGTTCAATCAGTATGCAGAGTAATCTATAAAACCGTTTATCTCGAATTACCTCTTTGAGTTTCCTTTTGAGGATTCTCCGGTTTATGGATTCAAAGAAATGGTGAACATCCATCTTGAGAACAAAGAATTTCTTTCCGTCGTAGGAATCAAGCCATTTTCTCATGTACTTCTTTCCGTAATGAACACCCCTGTCCGGAATGCTCCCGCATGAAAATTCATACAATCCATTCATCACAATCGGTTTGAACTGACCTATTGCACAATGGTGAATGACCTGCTCATATTTGTAATGTGGTTTTAATATACGGCGTGTTTTCTTGCTGCTGCTCTCGTTGATGATGCTCGGTTTGTGATAGTCCGGAATGAACAACTCCTCTGTCAACATCTTTTTCAAGAGTTCTGTGTGTTCATCGAGGTTCTCTAATACCTCCCGCACATCATTCCTGTTCTTTTTCTTTTTGGATGCATTTATAAAACACTGTTTTATGTAGTCGTCTTGCAACATTGGTTCATATAGGTTGTTGTAACTTCTCATATAGTATTTTCTTATCTCCTATCGGTTTTTGTGCTTATGCTTACTCAACCGACCCTATATCCGGAATGATTTTCGCCTTGTGGCGTGGGATATAGGCTGCATTTGATTAAACGCTCCGATATGAGAAGAAATTGGACGCACCGATGTTCCAGTTCGCATTGCCCGCAGAATTGTTCAAATTCAAGTAATCCGCACCGCAGTTCTCGCCATTGTTACAGTTACCGCCGACAAGGGCGACCGCAGGGAGCAGGAACACCGCCCGACACCGCACCCTATATCCCTATATTCATTTTTCTAAAAACGACCACACCGCCTAACGGCGGGAATAGCGGAGGCGTTCCCCCTCCGTTCCTCCCCCTGCTGCTTACGCAGCGATAGGCTGTTCTAAGAAAACGGACGCACCGAAGTTCCAGTACGCAACGCCCGCAGAATTGCTCAAACTCAAGGAATCCGCACCGCAGTACTCGCCAGCGTTACAGCCACCGCCGACAAGGGCGACCGCAGTAATTCCGGCGTTCCACCAAAAATAATCACATGTGTATGTGCTACTGCTGCCACCTATTGAGTTGACAATGCGTCCGAATCTGCTTGACTTTGTTCCTTTCTGATAACCGTTGCCGGATGATGTGAATGTGATTCCGACCTTTTCAAAGTCCTTTCCTGTCAGATTGTACGGTGGTGTCATCTTTGCAAGGATTTCACCGCCTACCATCAACAGACCGTTGATTCTATCCCAGCGGTTGCCCCACGGTTTTTCCATGTAGAACACTTTGACCTCATGTGTTGTGTCGTTATATCCGAAAAACTGTCCTTTGTCCTTGAGTGTTCCGGTTGCAAGATGCCCGTAATTCTGTGATGCGTCGTTCACATATCCGGATGTCTGACCCTGTCCGAATGCAGTCTGTGAATTGTCTGTCTTTGACATAATCTTGAGCATACAATTCAACAGGTTTCGTTTGCTCCATGAGCCGATATTCCATCCCGCACCGTTTGCCTTTGCTCTTGCAATTTCTGTTGATGCGTTTGTGTTATACATGAGTGCCTGTCTTGCAAGTGAGCGGATGCGTGTTCCATCATACGAACCGCCAAACATCGGGAAATAGAGTTTGTCCGCATGTGAACCGTCCTCTCTGACATATGCGTCATCGTTGTATGATTCATCGTACTGGACGTTTGAAATAATCATGTACTCATAGTTTCCGACTTCAAACTGTGAGAGCCAAATCTTGCCCTTGTCACCGCTGCCATCGAATACACTCATTGCATTTCCTCCGTATGCCGTGTTTGAGACATCGGATGCCGTTTTTCCGTCTGCTTTCTTTGTGTGGTCGTTCGGGTCGAGTTTATAATCTTCTGTACCGTCATATTTGACCATTGCCGGATAATTGTTCTTTACAAAAAAGACGTTTCCCCAGTCTCCAAAATCGAACCGTCCGGCAGAATAATTCATCGCAGCGGGTGTCATTCCCACCGCATCGAAAAGATATGTGCATCGTGTCGCCGGATTGCTGTCATTTTTGTTGATTTTCATTCCGTAACGCTTTACACCCTTTATTCTTACATCTTCCCCGACTGCTGCCAGTATAGCGTTTGTATTCGCATATGTGCGGTCGAGTGTGTCTTTGTCTGCTACTTTTACAATCAAGTCTCCACTTGCCATTTTTTACGCCTCCCTTATCGTCAAAATTCCATCCTCAACCGTGAGGACACATGATTTCTTTGTGACGGTGTCAACCATAGTGTTGAGACCGTTCACAATGCCTTGACACGCTTTTGCTGCTGCACTCGCTGTCGACGCTGCATTGTTTGCCGTTGCTGCTGCACCGTTTGCACTGTTCGTCGCCTCTGTCATGTTCTTACTGAAATTGTTCACGGTGTTCATATATCCCTGTGTCAATGTCAGTATTTCCTCATAACGGGCATTGTTGACGATAATCGGCAGGTCAAAGAATTTCTTTTTACCATCTCCCTGTCTGATTTGATAATGACCGGATGCATCAAGTTCAACTCCGATTTCTCTTTCCTTGAGAATCAGAGTGTCCTCAACCGCTTTCCAGTCTGCCGTTGTTCCGGTGCATGGTCTGATTGCTGCCATTGTTCAACCTCCTTTGCTCCGTGATTATGGAATATATCACACAATCACTCCTTTGTGTTCGTTTCGCCGTCTGTTTCCAGTATCGTGGAATTATACTGCTAATTGTCGGGAGGTCGGCGTTCCTCCGTCAAAATCAACACCCTCATTCGCATTTCTGACCTGTGGTGTTGCTCCATCAATGAAAATCGGTGTCACTGTTCGCAGATACGGTGTTTCGCCGTCACAATCAAGATACATACTCGAATATAAAGCCTCGGCACGGTTGAAATAGTCCTGCACACTCTCAAGGATTTTCTCTGCTGATGCAAGCAGTGAATTTTGAATCGTGTCATCAATATCCTTTTTGTCCTGCTCGACCTGTTTCTTTGCCTCTGCAACTGCTGTCTGCATCTGTGACACATCCTGTCGAATCTGTGTCGCCGTGTTCAATGTCGCCTCAAGTTGCTCTTGATTCTGCAATGCATCCTCTGCCCGCTCTGTAACCTCTTTGCAGGCTGTTGTCGCCTTTTTGGATGCATCTGTTGCCTCATTCGTATTCTTGACCGCCTGTGAGGTGTCCTGCTGCCTCTGCTGCTCCTGTTGGATGCGGGTGTTCTCATTTTCCTGTCGCTTATTTTCTGCCGTCACCCTTGCCTTTTCCGCTTTCACTCTCGCATTCTCTGCGACCACTCTTTCGGATTCTGCTTTCTTGACTGCTGCATCCGTGTCATCAATATTCTTGATGTGTCCTGCAATCCGGTTCTCAAGGTCTGTGAACTCATTCGCTGACAAGATAGCATTTTCATTCCTCTGTGACGGTTCAATCTCCATTGTGAATGATGCGGATGTGATAACCTGTGAATCATCGCTTGTCCGGATTTCAATGTCGCAATACGCCGTTCCGGAGGCTGCAAGTGCTTGATTTGTCAATTCGACTGTCACATCCGAACCGGAATATGAACATGTGTTATACACATGCTTTCCGTCCGGCTTTGCGATGTTGATGACCGCTCTCGCACCCGTCGGGATTGTGTACGGTTCACCGTTGTTGAGCAGTCTTGCGACGATGAATCGTGTTGCCTTGTCTCCCTGCTTTGCAGATACTAAATATCTTTTAGTGTCTCCGGACATTTCAAGATTGATGTTCGTTGTCAGTTTCGTCAATGCTGCCATGCTCTCACCTCCTCTCGGTGTTTACTTCTTATTTTTCCGGATTCTCCGGTGCATCCTGCTCCGGCTGCTCCTTGTCCGGTTCTGTTTTCAAAACTCTCTTTGCTGCTTTCTTTGCCTTTTCGAGTTCCTCGTCCTTTGATGCCATCATCGCATTTGTTGAGTTTATGAGTTCAATCTTTGCCTCACTCCTCACCTCTGCCAGTACGGACGACAACACGCCGTCCATGATGCAGGGAGGCAACGCATGTCTTTTCTGTATCGTCTCCATAGCGTTGAGGATTTCTCCCTTTGCACATTCAATTCTTACTGCAATCGGTGTATTCATGATTATTCCTCCTTTGCTGCCTGTGTCGCTGTTTGTGCTGCAAGCAGCATGTCAAGTTTCTTGTCAATACTCTGCAAGAGTTCTGTGTTTGTCTCCTCTGCTGATTCCCTGGTCACAACCTCTGCTGTTTCGTTTGGTCTTGAGTTGTCGGTAGCATCTTCCGGAATTTTATACTCCGGTTCTGCTGCTCGTTTGACTTCCTCTGTCTGAATATTTTCGTCATTCATCTGCATTTCTTTTCCTCCTGTTTTATCCATTGCTCCATGTTCCGGACACTAATATTCCTCTTTTGAACTCAAGCGTCGCCGTTGACCACTTTGCCAGTTTCCCGTCGCTGCCTACTTCTAAAGGTTGTTTGAATGTTAGCGTTCCACTTATTGAGCCATCCTCAAAACTTACATTCCTTAATGTGAAGAAATGCATGTTGATGTCTGCCCCTGCATGTAGCATGTTCGCCTCGTAATTTCCACACTGCTGTGTGCAGTACGACCATTTCATCGTGTACACATCTGCATTCTGCGATTCTTTATTTGACCATGACATATACGCAGTGTTGTACTCAATATCAAAAACAAGTCCTCTCTGACTGTCGTTGTCTTTCATCGTGTTCGTTCCGATTTTTCCGACATAATATCCGTCACGATAGAAATGAGTTCCGTTGTAGTCAAATCGTGTTCTTTTTTGGTTATCCGTAATCGTTCCGGTGTACATTGTGATTGCGGTCGAATCAAACTGCATGTACGAACTGCCTTTATTAAATGCAATTCGGACATTGTATGCGTTCTGTGTGATTAGTGTTCCGAAATCATCGCTGTTCACTTTTTTGTTGACCTCGGAGGTTATTTCCTCCGCAGTCACTTGAATCTTTGCATCCGCATACAATGAATACAGTCCTAATACCTCAATATCCGTGATATACACGGGTGCGTTCTGTGTGTATGCGTAAATGTAAATATATTTCGTTCCCTCTGATACCGTGATTTCACGTTCAATCGTCGTGAACTCTTTGCTCTTTAACATTCCGGAGGATGTCGTTGAATAACTTCCCAACGCCCCCACCTGCACCCTTGCCGTGCTTTCGTACCCTGCTGCTGTTGCTGCCTTATATCTCACACGATATGTTCCCGCAGGTATTTTCCCTAAATTCTGCCGTATATAGGAACTGCTTGAGGATGTTTTCAGTATTTTTGCAACCGTACCCAAACCGGACACATCCATCACGGAGTTGTTTGTCTCGTCATTGTTGTACCAATTATCATCAAACCCGTTTGAAAAATCTCCGTTCACAACATAGTTGTGCATCGAATTTTCCTCCACATGTTTGACCTCTTGTGAGATTTCATCCTTTGTCGCTTTTATCAACGAATCCATCTCGACCGACGTATAATAATTTTTCAGTTTATAGGAAACGCCCTCCTCAATAGCCTCTTTTGATGCCGTGATTTTGGTTTCTATTTCCTCCGTGGTCGAATAACTCTCAAGGACTTTCTTTGTCGCCCTGTTTGAGATGGAGACCGCCTCCTCCGTGGCTGCTGCCGTCTCCTCTTTCTGAATCTCTGCGAATGTCTTTCTCGCATTGGAAATCTCAACCGTGTTCTTTTCCGGCGATTCCGGATATTCTGTGATTTTGACAATCCTCTGCTTTTCCCTCGTCCTCGTTTTCTTTGACACAAGTGTGACCGTGTCTCCGATTCCGTATGAGAGAATGTCTTTGTATTCCTCTGACGCTTTCGCAAGGTCGACCACCTCTGCGGTGTATGCCTTGTACGGTCTTGACATTTCCTCAATCTTTGCTGTCGCATCCTCAATCAGACTTGTGGTATTGGTATATCTTTCGTCTTTCCAAACATACGCCTTGATTTTGGAACTGTACTGAAAATTGTCGATGTAATCTTTTCCGGTCAACCATTCCGGTGTGATGCCGTCTTTGCCTATCGGATAGATTCTTGTGTAAAAATCGTATGTGTCCGACTTCAATGATATTTTCCGGAGGTTCAACCCCTCCATGAAATAGCAACCTTTGTCACTCCCTATCCGGTCATATATGTCGATTGTTTTTGTCAGAGAGTGGATGATGCACTCGCAACAATATGTCGTGAGGCACTTTTGCAGGACATCCCATGCCGTGACGCTTTCCTGCTCGTCGATGGTTCTTTTCTTTGTGACGGTGCATGTTCCGACATGCCATCCCGTACCCTCGAACGCAAACTCAAGACACGCCTTGATTGTCTGCTCCTGTGATTCAAAACCATACGGGAACGGCGTTCCCTCCAACTCCTCGACATTGAGGACTGCTGTGTATTTGTTGAACTGCTCTCCCTTTTCAACCGCTTTGATGACATATTCGTCCGTTTTGGTGCGTATATAATATTCTTCTTTTAGCAGGTCAACCAATGCTCCCGTTGTTGGATAACTGAACGACAACTCTTTGTCTCCGGAATCCAGTGTCGTGGTGATTTCCCTGTCCTTGAATCCGGACAATGTTCCGATTCTTTTCTTTTTGTCGTTAAAAATCTGCAATGCTCTCACCTCCTAAATCCACATAGGCGTGTATCTGATAGTTACTCTCGCCTTTGTGTTGGAAAATGTGAGTGCTGTTTCTCCGGTCTTTAATGCCGGAAACGTCCACATGTTCACCTTGTCGAATGCATTTGCCCCGTCGATTGTCACAAGTCCTGTCTTTGCATCTATCACAACCGTCTTTCCTGCTGCCAAACTCTCAATGATGATGTCATCCTCTCCCAGTCCGGTGATTGTGTAATTCGTCAAGGCACTCTTTGCATATACCTCCACAACGCACGGAGCGTCTCTTGTACCCACTTTATAGAACGATGCAGAGGTTTTCCCGTCGAATGTGATTGAGAGGTCGTCATCGACGAAAAAGCCGTCAAATTCGAGGTTTACAATGTACCTCTGTTTTACATTCTTTTTTTCGTAGTCATTTGCTGTGATGAATCCGATGTATGTTCCTTTGTAGCCGTCGAGTTCCATCTTGCAAGCCTTTGTGAAATTGCTCATGAACTCCGATGCAGCACGGATGATGTTGTTCCTGTCCTTGCCTTTGAAATATATTGACAGTTTCAAATGACCCATCTGAACCTCTGTCTCAAATTCCGTCGGCAGTGCTGCACTCGTCAGCCATTCATAAGAATTTGAAAAAGAGGGAGGCTGCACATCGGCGGTCAACTGCTTTGCATCGTATTTCTTGATGTCTATTCCGTTTATTTTCATCGCCCTGTTTTACCTCCCTTTTCGCTTATTTATTACCATTTCCGCATCAACCTTTGACACGGTTCTGCTTGCTATTTCGTCGCCGTCAATGTATGTGTGATTCGTTACATACACAACTTGCGATTTCTGTACTGCATCCAGTTTCTTGTCAAGGATGCTGTTCAATTTGTTGTAAAATTCCGCAAGAGGCAATATTGCCTCGTCTCCTGCCTCGCCTCCTACCATGAGACTGTTTCCGTTGATTCCGAACACGGTCGGATTCGTCATGATACCGCCGTTTTTGTACCATTCAATCGAGAATGACGGGAGTGAACCTTTTCCTCCGATTCCGTATGGTGCTTTTCCTCCGTTTACACTGATGTGTGGGAGGTTCAAATGTGGCAATGACCACTTGAAATTGAACACGCCCTTGATTTTCTCAATCACGCTCGAAACAGTAGACTTTGCACTTTCTAATTTTGACGAAAATGCACCCTTGATGTCGTCAAGCACCGATGACACGGTTGACTTTGCTGCTCCCATTTTTGAGGAAAACGCCGACTTGATACTGTCGAGTTTTCCACCCGTCAGAGTGTTCGCCGTACCCATGAGAGAGTTCATCGTGTCCTTTACGCCTGTGAATGTAGCAGACACGATTCCCTTGATTCCCCCGCCTTTTTCACTGTATGCGGATTTCATGTTGTTTAGTTTCGTTGACACATTGGACTTTGCCGTCTCCATGAGTGAGGTTGCCTTGTCCTTTATATTCGTGAAATCCGTTGACCATTTCGTTTTTATCTCCGAAACTTTTGAGGAGAATCCGGACTTGATTTCCGTCAATTTATTCGATGCATTGTTTTTCCATTCGGTCATTTTATTCGTGACCGTGGTTTTCATATTCTCCCAACCTGTCGAAACATTGGACTTGATGTCTGAAACCTTTGTTGAGAAATTCGTCTTTATTTCATTCAGTTTGTTTGATGCATTGGTTTTCCATTCCGTCATTTTTGTTGTGACGGAGGTTTTCATATTCTCCCAACCCTCGGAAACTTTTGTTTTGATTTCCGATGTCTTTTCAGAGAATTTTGATTTGATTTCAGAGAGTTTTCCTCCGGATAAATTATCAACGAATGTAAATCCTGCTGAATAATATCCTTTGATTCCCTCCCATCCGGCAGCAACAACGCCCTTGATACCGCCTCCGTTTTCTTCATAGGCGGTTTTCATGTTCCCCAGTTTTTCCTTTGCCGTTTCGGTCGCTGCCGACATGACATTGTGAACCGTGTCCTTTACGCCGTTGAATACTTTCGATGCAGCTTGTCCTATTGTGCTGTTTTTTATGTTGTCGCCGATTTCCTTGACCTTATTCGTGACCGCCTCTTTCGCTTTCGTGAATGCTCCCGTGATGGTCTCTTTGATTGCATTGAATTTTTCTTTGATGTTGCCCCACAATTCGGACAGTTTTTCTTTGACTTTATCCCAATTTTTATATAGTGCGACACCTGCTGCAATCAGTCCGGCAATCAGTGTCACAATCAAAATAATCGGACACAAGTTCATAACTGCATTGAGTGCCGTCTGTGCTACCGTCATTCCTCCGGTCGTCGCCGTGGCTGCTGTTGTGGCTGCCGTGTGTGCTGCCGTGGCTGCTGTTCCTGCCGTATCTGCTGCCGTTCCTGCTGCCGTGGCTGCTGTCTTTGCTGTTATCTTTGCAATGATTTTCGCAGCACCGGAAACAAATTTCTGTCCGGTCGTTATTGTGTCGGAGATACCCTTTGCCACCTTACCGAATCCGATTGACAACGGACCGATAGCAGCGACCACAAGACCGACCTTGAGGATTGTTTCTTGCTGTGCCGGAGAGAGCGACGTGAACCACTTTGTCAACTCTTGAATCTTTCCGGTCAGTTTCTCAATCATAGGTGCTGCGGATGTCTGTGCTGTGGATGCCAGTGTCGACAATGCCAGTTTTGCGTTGTTCATCGCAACTTTTGCATTATCAATCGGGTCGAGAGTTCCGTTGTAGGTGTCCTCGACCGTCGTTCCGTATTCCTCCATTGATGACGACAGACTGGTGAGGTCGATTCGATTCTCACGAATCGCCTTTGTCATTTCTGCTGCACCTTTCTTTCCAAACAGTTCCGTTGCAATCTGCATCGCCTCGGTCTCTGTTTTTGCGTTCTTGATGCTGCCGATAGTATCTGACAACGCCTCGTCCATTGATTTCCCCTCTGCTGTGGCGTTCTGTAATGCCTTTTTAAGACCCGCCATTGCTTGAGTTGAATCAACACCGTTTGCATCGAATTGAGCCATCAAATTGATTGCTTGAGGCAATGACAGACCCATTTCTTTGAACGCTGCGTTGTTATCAAGTACATTTGATTCAAGCGTGTCAACGGAGATTCCGGTTTCCTGTGCCTTTGCCGTGAGCAATCCTAACAGGTTTCCCGTCTGTGATGCATCCACGTTCCACGCTTTCATGATTTTGTCGACTTGGTCAACTGACTGTGTGACGTTTGTTCCATTGATTGTTGCAAACTGTATGAACTGTTTTGAGGTCTTTTCAAGTTCCGTTCCTGTTGTATGGAATCTTGTGTTGACTTCTCCGATTGCCTCGCCTACCGTCGACATATCCTCCGGCATTGTGCCGAAAACATTATCCGCAGACTTTGTCAATCCCTCAAGTGCCTCTCCGGTTGCTCCGGTCTTTGTCACTATGGTGTCATATCCCTCGTCGAGTTCTTTGAACGCTGCAATAGATGCTGCACCAATGCCCGCAATTCCGGCAGAGACAACCGACATTTTCTTTCCGAAACTTTCCATCTTTGTTCCCGCCGTATCGCAAGCGGTCGCAAATTTTTCAAGTTTATTATCTTTCAACTGGTCATTAACGTTTTTTAGTTCTGCCTCCATGTTCATGAGAGCAGTTTTTGACTTTTCCGTCTTTACTGTCTGATTTGCAAGTGCGGTCTCTGTCTTTCCGATTGCTGTCTCATTTGCAGTAAACTCTTTCTCTAACTTGTCAAGTTCCTCTTTGAGTGCCTTTGACTGTTCAGAGTTCTTTCCGGTCTCTGCTGTCGATTTCTCATAAGCCTCTTTTGCAGCATCAATCTTTGTTTTGAGTTCCTCTTGCTTTGTCTTTTGGTCTGACAGTTTCTTTGTCAACTTCTCCTGCTGCTCACTGTTCAATTTCACGATGTTTTTCTGCACCGTGATTTTTTGAGTGAGCGATTCGGCTTTTGCCTTGAGGCTATCTGTTTCCGACCCGAACAACTTTGCTTTCGTCGCTGCCGTCGTATATTCCGCAGACAAGACTTTCATCTGCGATGCTGCTGATTTCATTTGCGATTGATAACTGCTCGAATCTGCCGATATTTTGACGCTTGTATAAGCCATTCGGTCGCCTCCTCTCTTACTGATTTTCGTTGATTGTATCTAATTCAAATTTTAAGTAGTCCAACAACGTGACAATGTTCTCTTTCATGCATTGACTGTATGAGTTTTTCAATAGCCGAATCGCAATTTTTACAACACGGTCAACAATTTCCCCGCAGACTTTCCATTGATTTTCCTCCGGTTGTTCATCCTCGTCCTCATATCCATTTTCACGGTCATAGTCATCGAATGCGGATGCCTCTTTTTCCACCTGCTCAACCTCGACAATGTTCAACATCTTCTCTGCAACAATGTTCTGCATGATGAAATGAACCGTCTTGATTGCCGTCAGAAATTCAACTGCATCAATCTCCCCAACTGCTGCAAGCGACAATTCATTCCCGAACATCTCCTGCATTATCTTTTTGTTGAAAAACATCACTCCGGAGAATTTCTCCGTGTCATTCTTTTCCATGAGACTGATGTATTTTTTATACTGTTCTACCGTTACGGAATTGATGAAAAGTCTCTCACCTCTGCAAGTGACCTCGATTTCCGGTATCACTTGCCACTCTGAAAATTTTTCTCTATCTTCTCCATACGTTTGGTGAGGTCGTCGGCGATTCCCATATCAATGAACTGGAACTCAAGAATCAATCCTGCTGCATCAAGTCCGGTCTCCGGATTCTTTAATTCCTCAACGGTGAACTGGTCTCCGTATGCTTTGCAGATAAAAAGACCCATCGCCTCAATGTCCTGCTTTGAATACCTCTGTTTTGCGTCGACAATCTCTGCAAGTTCGAGATATTCCGTGTATGTGTCGATTGACATTTTCGGCATTGTAAACTCTTTGTTATTGACTATAATTTTTCTTTTCATGATTTATCCTCCTGTTATATGTCCTCTTATTAGCCTAAACCGCCGTTTTTCTCCTGCACTTTGCTGAACCATGCCTTGATTGCCTCTGCTGCCTTTGTGTCTCCGGAAACGAGGTTTGATTCGTCGACCGAAATCTCATACGCATTGTCAAGACTTCTCTCATAGAATGAACCCTTGATGCTCTTTGTTGTCGGAGACAATTTGCCCTCTTTTGTGCTTGCCTCCTCACTGATGCCCTCTGCGAACTTTCCGGCGTATAACCATTTGAAATCATACTTTCCGTTGAGTTTTCTTTCTCTCCATCCGACAGCGACCTCCGGTGCTTTATCATCCGCAGTCTTTACAAGAAAACCGTTCTCGTATAACTGACCGAAAAGAATCTGTCTGTCCTGTGGTGCAAGTGCATTGACCTCAAGTTCGATTTCTGTTCCCTCATAGGAATTGATGACTTCCTCTGTTCCATCGTCAGAGTAAATCTTTTCAGAACTCCACTTTTCGTCAACCTTTGCTTTGATTGCTCTTGCCAGTTTGACCGGAGTTTCTGCAACGTATGCTTTCGCATCGTTCTGTGTGAGTTTTGCGATGTAGAAATCTCTACAACCGCAAGTTCTACTCCTCACAATCTTCTGTTCTGTGTCGCTAACCTGTGTTACTGTTTCGCTCATGTCTATTCCTCCATTTCATAAAACTTTGAAAACCTTTGTGCTTTCATATAGATTCCGTCCTCCGGCTTTGAATCGTCTCCGTTCCTGCCGTCAAATGAGAAATCATTTTCTTTCATGAGTGACTTGATTTCCCTCGCAAGTTCAACCTCGTCATTCTCTGAAAATATAGTGACCTGCACTGACAGCGTCACTCCCTCTGCATCGTCGTCCGAAAAATTCTCGTCGTTTTCTCCCAAATCCCACAATGTCACATGTCTGTCATGGATGTTTTTGTCATACCATCCTTGCATCACAATGATTCTCCTGTCTGATATTGGTTTCAATGCGTCGGATGCATCTTTGATGATGTCCGGACTGCTGCTCATGCTCTCACCTCATTTCAATGTGTTGTCTAAATATGATTGATATTCCTGTTCTGCGATTTTTTGCAGTTCCGCATCTGCCTCACGCCCTGTTGCATAGATAAATTCTTGAGGCGGGCGATAGATAGTTCCCCAGTTTATGAATTTCACATAAAAATGTTCGCTGTTGTCCGACTTTTCCCATCCAACATCCGCAGACGCTCCGGTGTCTTTCACCTTGACCGCTCCTAGTGGTATGCTGTCCGCTGCATGTGATGTCACGGATGACTTTGAACCAAATCCTCGACCGGACAATTTAATGTCCGCAGATTTCGGAATCTTGCCGGACATGATGTTTTTCACGACTGGTTCGCTTTGCTTTACAATCTTTTGATTGACCTCTTTTATGTCCTCGTCGCTTGCTGCGTCCTCAAATGCTTTCATGAGTTCTTTCAAGCCTTGAAATTCCATCTCGATTTTCACTGCATCACCTCCGGTGTCAGATTATGACACTACGCTCCCGCTCTGCATTTCAACTGATATTTCCTGTCGTCTGTGAACATCGGACACGCATCATATATCTTGAACTCAACGCCTTTATACACTGCATAGAACTCTTTCAGATTCAATCTGATTTCCTCCATCTTGTCGCAGGCTCTTGTTTCAAACACAATCGTGTTCTCAAGACCTATCTGCAACGCATTGTATTTCTCGTTTGTTCCCAAACTCTTGACATCGCACCAACATGAGAAAAAATCCTGTTCCTCCTGCTGCCGTCTGCCATCAACAACGCTTGTTGTCTTGCGAATTATCTTGATTCTGCCTGTCATTCTGCTGCACCTCCGTATATTTCTTTCAATAGCATGGAGGAAACGGCAGCAGAGAGCGTTTTCGTGTCGCTCCGGTACTTGTCACGGTTGTCGTACAGTTCTTTCACGGACATAAATGCAAGCAGTTTTTGACGGCTTGTGAGGTTGTTCCGGTCGAAATTCGGAATCAGTTCCGTCATTTCATCCAGTGTCGTGTCAAACATCAATTCAAGGATTTCGATGTCGTCATCATAGTCGATGTGACAATATGTCTTGCATGTAGCAATCAGACCGCCTCTGTACTTCTCTTTTTCTTCATCCGTCATGTTCTCACCTGCTTTCAATAGCAGGACGGATTCACCGCCCTGCTGCCATATTACCCGTTGATAACTTCTGTAATCTGACCCTTGATGACTGCTCCCTTGTCAACAGGCTGCACATCGAAACGGTCACGCACCTTGATTCCGGTCATGTCCTTATCCCATAAACCCGCACCTTTGTCATTAAGGTCGATTGTGAGGACGTTTCTGTCAAAGAGTGTGACTGCCTCTTTTAAATCACCGCAGAAAATAGGATGCTTGTACCCGTCGATTGTGTGACCATCGGTGTTCATAATCTTCTCGGATGCAAGAGTTTTCTTTGATAATTTGATGATAGGATATTCACCGAAAAGCATCTTTCCCTTTGTCTGCTGTGTCGGGTCTTTCTGTAAAATATAGTTGCCGTCTTTATCCTTTAACTTGTCAAGGTAGTTGAAACCGCTCTGATTTGTGATAACAACTGCATTGTCAGCGATTGCAGGGTCTAACTGCTCATTGAAAATGTCCTTGAGGCTGTCAAGGTTCTCGACTGTGACCTCTTTCCCTTTTGTCATCTCATTGAGTACCTTGAGAATCATTGCGTTACGGGTTGCCTTTGTTTTCTTGGCAATCCATTTGTTAATGTATGCCATGATGTTGGATGCTGTGTCCTCAAGTAACTCTGCTGTCATCTTGAGGATTCCACCCTTTTTCTTTACCTTGTACTCAATCGGTAAAAATTCCGGTTCGTCCATCTCCGGAAAATCCGCAGCCTCGTCAACATTGTCAAATGGTGTTGATTCTGCATCAACCTCAATGTTTCGTGTTCCTGTCTTGGTTGTTACGCCCTCGACATTGACATACTGTTCAAGGTTGTCGGATGAACGACGCAACTCGATGATGTCTGTTCTGATGTCCTCCGGAATTGTCACACCGATTCCGACCTCTCCCTCACTTCCTGCGGTTGTGTCAGATGTGAGTGCATCCTTGTACACCTTGATGTCTGCCTCGTCTGCCTCTTTGTGCAGGAATCCGGCTTTGACAATGTTGACAAATGATTTCACGATGTTCTTTTTGTCCGGCTTGACATCCCCGCCGACCTGCTTTGCAGTTCCGTTGTTGACTTTGTCCTCGATGTCATCCTGCTCCTCCTCGTCCAAATCATAGAGGAGGTCAAATCTGTTCTGTAACTCCTTGAGTTCCTCTTTTGCTGCCTTTGCCTTGTCGAGTTTTCCATCGTTCACAAGGCTCTTGACTTCATTCTTCTTGTCGTTAATCTGCTTTAATAACTTCTGTAATTCCTTATTCATGACTTTCTGTCCTCCATTTCTTACATACCGTAAAGGTATAAATCATCAAGAATCTGCTGCTTTTCTGCCTCGATTCTCTGTTTCTCTGCCTCTGCTGCTGCATTGTTCCGGTTTTCCAATTCTGCAATTACGGCATCGACAATGTCCTTTGTGTCAATTCCTTTGAGTGCCTCCGGAATATTGTTGTATTTCTCGAAAAAGTCGGATGCACACGCTGCAACTGCTGCCTTTTCCTCGATTTCAACGTCGAAATACTGCTGCATCTTCTTACTGTCAAACCATGTCTCATTGCTCATAAGGGTCTGAATCTTGTCTCTTGTGACACCCTCCTGCACATGCTCCATGTAGACATCAAGAATCGAATCCTCGCAGAGATTCAACTGCTTTATAACTGCCTTGAAATCGTCTGCGTTTCCGTATGCCATGCATAACGGTTTGTGAATCATTGCTTGAGCACCTGTTGCAAAATGCAGTTCGTCACATGCGAACATGATAACTGATGCGATAGATGCAGCCATTCCGTCGACATATCCGACTTTGTGTCCGTCGTATCGTTTTAACTGGTTATAGATTGCCAGTCCTGCGAATACATCGCCACCGCCGGAATTGAAATAGATGTCAATGTCCTCATATCCATCTAACTGGTTGAGGAAATCTGCGATGTCCTGCGGACATCTGTCCTCCTCGTACCACATGGATTCCCATGTCGCCGATACAATGTCACCGTAGAAATACAAGGAACATCTGCTCTGTTCCTCGTCCTGCTCTAAATCCAAATAGCCGACATTTTCAACTTTCCCGCTGCGTTTATTCTTCTTTGTAAAATCAAAACGTCTCTTTTTTGGCATGATTATTCACCTCCCTCCTGTTCATCCTCGTCCTCTGCCTCGTCGGTTTCGTCCGGTTCTGTTGCTGTGTCCGGCTGCTCTGTGTCCGGCTCTGTTTCTTCCTCCGGCTGTTCCGGTTCATCGGCGTTCTCCTGTTCGGATTCGCCTTTCAAATATGCTGCACCCGCCATCGTCAACGGTACGATGCTACCGTTTGCAAGTAGGACATCGCCTCCCTCCGCATCTTCCATGTCGAGTTTACGTCTTGCCTCATTCGGTTTGATAATCATTCCACCGACACCGTTTCTCAAATATTCCATCTGTGTTTTTGAATCGGTTCGGAATAATACTTTTTCGTTGAATTTGTAATAATATCCGTCGTCTGCATCTTCATCCGGCAGCATTTTGAAATTGATTTCCTCCTCGTACTGCTTGATGATGAACAGTTCTGTGTCAACGTAGAACGATAACTGCTGCATTTCGCTGTTACTATATGACGACTTTGAATAGTCGTTGATTTGATTCGGTTTCACTCCGAACGCTCCGGCGATTTGCAGGGCATTATATTTTTTCAGTTCAAAGAACTGCGAATCAGTCAGTTTGATGTCAAGGGGCGTGAGTTTCATTCCTAACGGAACAGGCAGGATTTTTCCTGTGTTCTTTGCTCCGCTGCCGAACTCCTCAAACGACTTGACAAGTGCTGATTTTGCCTTTTCGTTCAATTCTCCGGTATATTCAAGAGTTGCCTTTGCCGTCAGACCGCTCTCGTACAGATTATTCATAAACGCCTGTGATTCGGATGCACCTGCAACCGTGTCTCTCAATATCTGCTGCACTGGTAGTCCTGTGATTCCGTCAAAACTGAAAGATGTCTTGAAATGCATCACCTCGTCTGTACTGAACACATATTGACGACCGGATGTCGGGTCTGTGTAGACGTACCACAAACGCCCCACTCCTGCGAATATCCCTGCATCGTCAACGACTATCTGCACACAATTTGACTGCATGACCCACAAATCAACGGTTTTGATTTCACCGCCGAATTTCTTTCGGTCAAACTTCTTTCTCATGTACACATATGCGTTTCCGTAGTGGTTACGGTTGATTTCAACCGTGTTCCAAAATGTTGTTGGTGTCATGAACGGATTTGGTCTTTTTGAGAGCAGTTTTGATGTATCTGTCGCCTCTGCCTCAATGATTCCCTTGTCCGTTTTCTGATAATATTTGATAGGCATTTTTGCAAGGGTTTCCGACAGCATCTTGAGACATGTGAAATATGTGACCTCCGATGTCGGTTTTCCTTTTCTTTTCAGTCCTATCCGCTCAAGGAATGACGGTGAGTTCAATGTCGTTTTGCCCCCGCTGTCCTGTGGTTCGCCTTTCCACCAATTTGAAATTTTTGCTCCTAGTCTTTGAAACGGATTCATTTATTTCTCACCGCCTTTCTTCATGTATTTTTCAAATTGCTCAAGCCATTCATTGACAGTTTCGTTCACATCCGGTCGGTACTCCTCTTTCATTGCGTGTTTCCATGCGTCGATGATAGCGTCAATCGGGTCGATTCGTTCTGTCGTGATGTCTTTGTCAATCTTTATTTCACCGTAGTTGTTCGAGATGGTCTTTGCGTTTGCAATCGACCAAACAAGCAGGCTGTCAACTGGAACAACTATCTTGTTTCCCTCTTTGCCGACTTCCATTCCCTCGATTTCCACATTGCCCGCAAGAATCTCAAGTCTGAAATCAACTGTCGCATCGTTCAACTCTTTTGCTGTCTGTGTGACAGAGATTGAATCGAATCCCATCGCCTCAAGGTCTGACAGGAACGCCGATGCATTGTGCGGGTCGTAACAAATCAACTGCGGTTTGAGGTTGTATTCTCTCACTAAATCCTCAAGATATTTTATGATGTATTTATAATCTGTCTTGATTCCTCCTAGTGTTTCCGTTACCGTCACAAGACCTTTTTCAATCCATACGTCATACGGTACTTTGTCGGTCTTGATGTGTTCATCCACTCTTGAGGATGGGATGAACGAATGTGTGTGAACAAAATATTTTTTCGTGTCCTCCACCATAAACGGAATCACGATTGCGATTGAGGTCAAATCTCCTCCGGATGACAAATCAACTCCGACATAGCATTTTGACCCTCTGAAATCCTTGAGTGATTTCAGAACGGCACACGCTTTCCATGATGCAATATCCTTGATGTACAATGAATTTGACCACTGCATCCACATGTTGAGCTGCTTGACAAGGAAATCTCTCAAGTCCTCACCGCCCATGTCACGGGCAGTGTGTGCAATCGGTATCAGATTTTCAAGTGCATCCCTGTCAAATTCAAGAATCGGGTTTGCTTTTATCCAATTTTCCGGCGTGTATCTGTCATCGTGTTCGTCCATCTGTGCGATATACACAAATTGACTGTCGTTCTCGAAAACGCCCTTGAGTAGATTGCAGCAATACTCATATAACTTGTAACACGGCGACTTGAGGTCGAATCCTGCTGTCGTGATGACCGAAATCAACGCCGACTTGAGTTTCTTGATACCACCCTCAAGCAACTTGTACATCTGATTTGTTTTGTGTGCGTGATACTCGTCGACAATTCCCAAATATGCACGATGTCCGTCAAGTGACTTTGTGTCTCCGGACAACGCTTTGATTTCCGAATGTGTCAGCAAACAGTCAATCGTGTGGTTGTGGTCGTGAACCTTGAACCACTCTGACAAATCCTCGTCGGAATTGATGAATTTTGCGACCTCGTCAAAAACAATGTTCGCTTGGTCTTGCTTTGTAGCCGTACAAAATATTTTTCCGTACTTGTACCCGTCAAAATTGCCGTAATAACACGCCAAAATACCATTGATGAACGATTTTCCGTTCTGTCGTCCTAATTGCACATAGGATGTTCTGAATCGTCTGTATGACTTTTCCTTTGTTCTCCATCCATTGAGTGACCCTAAAATGAAACACTGGAACGGATATGCCGTCACATGCTCATTTTCCTCGCCCTCTGCAATGGTCAATTCCTCTGCGAAATTGAGGATTTCCTCTGACTTTTCAACGTCGAAATAGTATTTGTACGGTGCTGCTTTCGATTTTTCGATGTCGTCAAGATGCCTTTGACATGCAAGACGGACATATTCTCCGGCTGTTATCTTGCCCGATACGACATCAAGGGCGTATTGTGTGCAGCGGTCTTGTGTTTCTCCTGCTTTTGCCATGCCTTAATTTGCATATTTCGCAAATTTGTTCTCCGGCTTTTGCTGTTGTGGTTTCGGTACGACCAAACGGCAGCGGGATGAAACTGTCAGTCCGAAATCTGATGCTCCCTGCCTACACTGTTTCATGCAGCGGTCTTGAATAATCATGAGGCGTTCTCTTTCTCCGGAAACGACCTGTCTTGTACCGACCTGCACACGTTCTTTTTCGCCCGTGTCCGGATTTTCCCGCATCTCATAGACTGGAACATCCTCCATCAATGGAGTTGCTCTGATTTGCTCTGTGATTTCGATGTACTGCGTTTGTGCAATGAGCAGTCTTGCCAGTGCATCGCAATCAAGGTTTGAAATCAGTTTGATTTCGAGTAATTCTTTCGCAATCTTCCGGAACTGTTTCTTTTGTTCCGGTGTCAAATATGACGGAGGTCTCACTTTGTCGCATGGTGCTGTGACCTCGGCGTTTTTTCGTGCCTCAATCTCGGCTTTTGTTAGGTGTTTTCGCCCGTTCATCACAACCAAATCTGTGGGTTGTCTTTGTCCTGCCATGATGCAACAAACCTCCTTTCCGTCAGTATTTCAGTGCTTTTGTGTCACATTCTGACACCTCTTTCGGATATACCCATCTACTGAAATTCCCGTGGGGAGTTTTCTCCAAGGAAAAGAGGGGGTGCGACTAAAAACGAATCGCACAAAACTTTTTTATATCCCCCTGCCTCTCGAAAGTGGTACTCAATCAGTGACCTCAACTGTTTTTGTGTTGCTCTCATACTTGCTTTGCTCTGCTTATATAAAGCAGTGATTGTGTTGTGTGTCTTATGGTTGAGAGGTATGAGGTTGAACGGATTCAAACGCTGTTCCCAGTCGTCCTCAAGTTCAATGATATGGTGAACCGGATTGCATGTGAGCAACTCATGCTCGACATATAATGCGTATATATCTACGTTGTCATAGACCTCAATGATACGCTCCCGCATCGCCCGCCATTCCTTTGATACATAGAACTCTGCTGCTCTCTCGTCTCGCCGTGTGTTGTTATATATCATGTGTCTCGACTGCTGCCGTTGCTCACATTCCTCGCACATCTTCATTGACTGCGGAATCAACTTCCCACACCTGCATGATTTCAATAGCATCTGTGTTCTCCTCTCTTGCTGTGTTCTCCTGCTGTGTTATCCACAAGAGGCGGGCAGTTATGCACATGACTGTGTATATCCCACCCGCATATAACAGGAGGGCAAACAGGCAAGAAAAAAGCGACTGCATATCTGCAATCGCTCGTCTCAACTGTTCACGCTAACATATTATCACGTTTATTTTGTCTTTTGTTCACCCACTTTTTACCCCTGTTTTCACCCTCATTTCACCCTGTTTTTACTCCGTTTTTATCATTTTCAATCGCTTTTGCACCGAATAACTTGATTGACAACCTCTGAATCATCACCCTGCACCACTTTTTCGGTGAGTTGCGTCCGCACCCTGTCTCCCTCACTATATCCTCGTATGACATGCCCTTTATATAGACCGCCTCAAGAGCGTCGTATTTGTACCCCTCACCTGCTGCCTCTGCATCTTCCTTGAGCGATGCAAGAGCCTTTTTCAAGTGTTCAAACAGAATGACCGTCTCTGCACGGCACTCTCTGACCGATTGCAGGAACGCCTTTTCTGCTGATATGTTGTATTTGCCTATATCCGGCACTTGAGAGGTCTCTGATACCGCCTCATTGATATATCGTTCCATTTCACGATAATTCTCAAGATATAGCAAGGTTTTTTCAATGACCGTCTGCTCCTTTTCCTCTTTCATGCTTTTTCCTCGCTTTCTGCTTTCTTCTCATAGGCAGACCGTGCATTTTACGCCAGTTATTCGTGTTTTTGCGATTTTTCGCATCTCTCAAACTGCTCATTTTCAAAATTGCCGTTTTTGCCTATTGCAAAGTCGTTCCTGTTCGCAAGACTGCCTCAACGAACGCCTCTGCTGTTGTTTCAATCTTAATTTCCGGTTTTTTTCGGTTTTTCCGGTTTCGTGACATCCGGATTTGCGGTCGCTTTGTCTGCTGCCGTCTCGATAATGCTCGAAATCTCTTTTTCTGATTTTCCCATCGCCCGAAATCGGTCAATTATGCCTTTTAAGATTCCCATATTATCACAACCCTCCTTTTCGCTTACATAAAAGGCAATTCGCCGTCGACATCGTCCGGAATGTTCATGAATCCGTCTCCTGTGTCTGAATATCCGGCATTTTCTGCCTGTTCTCCTGCTGCTTTCTTACTTTCTGCAAATTCCTGTTCCTCAATCACAACATCCGTCGTATATACCTTTTGCCCGTCTCTGTTGGTGTATGAGCCTGTCTGAATCCTGCCAGTAACAACAATTTTTGTTCCCTGTTTCAGATATTTTTCCGCAAACTCGCCGTTTTTCCCAAATGCCACGCATGAGATAAAATCTGCCGACTGTTGCCCGTCTCTTGCACCTCTCCGGTCGACTGCCAGTGTATAACGTGCCACGCACATGGATTCCTGTGAACTGTTCTGCTGTGTATATCTGACATTCGGGTCTCTTGTGAGCCTACCCATCAATATGACTTTGTTCATTCTCTTTTTCCGTCCTTTCTTGAATCAATCTCTCGTATAAACGCAAATCATCCGGCGGGATGTCGAGATTCCAGTCTCTCGCAAATTCTATCCCGCCGATGAACGCCTCTTTTTCTCTATCAGTCATTTTCCCGCTGCATGACATATTCATTTTGCATTTTCTGCAATCTGACAAGTCCTTTTTTGAACTCAAGGTCATCACCGTTCATGCAGACATCGAATATTTTCTCATAGTCGACAATGTGTGTCTTGATGAACTCTGCCTCTGCTGCCGTCCTGCTCTCATTGATGAACATTCCCTTGACTGCCTCTTTTATCATTTCACAATGGGTCTGTTCCTCCTCTGTCGTTGGAGGTGTGGTTGCAATCATTTTCTCATACGCATTGTCAATCGCTCCTGCAATGAGTTCTTTCCAACCCTTGCCCCGCTCTCCTAATAACTGACATTCAATATCCTCGAAACGGTTTCCTTGCCCTGCTGCCGTGATTCTGATGTCCTTTTTGCCCTTTGCTGCAATCAGAATCAAATCGTCGTCGTATGCCTCCATGTAGTAGTCAAATTTCGCATCAAAATTCGGATTCGGATTGATGATGATTTCCGGTTGACTGCTGCCCTCTGTTTGGATGCTCACTCCGATGTATTTTGCATCTGTCGCCTTTGCATTGATAAATATTGCTTTTAATTCGCTTTTGTTCATGCTGCTCCTCCATTCACTAATCTATTGAGTAACTGTTCATACATGGTTTTGTATGTATCTCTTTCGGTCTGCAATCTGATTGTGTCCTCTGCCGATGCCACATTCGCAATTTTCTTGTTTTCCTCAACATAGACTGCTGCATCCTGTTCAATCTCTGCGATTGCCTCCTCATGTTCCTGCTGCATTGTCTCAATTTCTCTCTTGAGACTGTCGATTTCCTCCTGCTGCTCCTTGATGGTCTTGTAATACTCTTTTGCTGTCTTAATGCCATTATCCAACTGCAAGGAAATCATGAGAGCAATGTCGATATTCTCCATTTCCTTGTCTGTCGCCTCTCCGATATATGTTCCGATGCGTTCCGTTGATACCGAATAAACCTGCTCACACAATACCGTGCTGATTCTGCCTGTTGACCTTATTGTCACATGTGTCGGGAGGTCTGTTTTTGGCTGTGTAGTCATATATACAACCTCAACAACATTGCTGTTCTCATTGTTCTTGTTGTTGCTAACCACTACCGCCGGACGGTCTGCGTGTTGTTCGCTCCCGTTGTAGGATGCCCCCCCTCTGCTGATATAGAACATTTCGCCTCTTTTGATGTCATTCATGATTATTCCTCCTTTTCTACTACAAGACCAATGACACACCATCCGTCCGTCAATCCGCTGCATGTGATGTCGTCGTCTTTGCATGTGATTCTCATGTCTGCTGTTTCTCCGGTTGCTTTACCTGCTGCAAATACTACCAATTTGACGACATTTCCGACCTTGAAACCGTCGTCTTTTGTTATCATGTACGGTTTTCTATATTCTCCCGTGTATTCCTCGAATTTGTCCTGTGACACTCTGATTGTCTTTATTTCCTCCGGTGCTGTTGACGGGAGTTTCTGCATCTTCTCCTCCTGCTCCATCTCACGGAGTTTTTTCTTTGTCTCACGGTCGATTGCATCCTGTTCCTCTGAATATCTCTGCTCGTCGGTCTTGTATGCCTCTGTACGGTTCTTGTACTGGTCGCATGATGTACATGTTCCGGTTTTGACGTTGCATGTCTCATATCCGGTGCAGGAATAACATATTGATGTGATTCCCTCCGGATGCGGTGTCTCATATTCGTCGCCCGCTCTCACTTCCGGCGGGTTCATGCCGATTTCTGTCTCTGTGTCGGATTCTGACACCTGCTGCCCTGCTGCCCTTTCTGCTTTCATGTCTTTCACATCTTTGTGTGTGAGTTCTCCGGTTTCTGTAAATTTCCCCAGTGCCTCCCGCTGCTCGTCCTCTGTCATCCCGCTCAATTCATAGGCTGTGGAAAATGTGAGGCGTTCGCCCTTGAGTTCCTCTTTCCATTCCGGAATCAGATTGTTGTTGACTGCCTCTATTTGAGCAACCTTTGTTTTGCTCATGTGCAGCATTGAGGAAATCACCTCTCTCAATCGTCCGGATTGCAGGTCATATCCCTTGATTTTCTTTCCCGCTGCTTTCATACGCTCAAGAGATGCCTTGAGGCGTGTTTCCTCCTCAATCATGTCTGAAACGGTCTTTGTACGGTATGCATTCGCAATTATGATTTCAACCTGCTCCTCGTCATCGTCCTGCGGTGTCGTCAATTTACTGGTCGCAAGTTCAAATTCTTTATATCCCTTTGATACAAGATACTTGAGAGCCTCCCACCGTCTTTCACCTGCCACGATTCTATATTCGCCCATTTCGCACGGTGCATATACAAGTTCGAGGTTCTGTTTCAGTCCATACATGAGGATGTCTCCTGCCAGTTCCTCAATCTGCTCTACACTGTAAAAATTCATATCATTCCGGTACATCTTGAAAATTGAGATGTCCTTTGTCCGGAATCTTGCTCTCGGAGATTCGTCAATCCCCGCTTTGCTGTTCTTGTTGAGTGCGTCTTTCACGCTGAATCCTGCTGCCATCTGTTCAACCTCCTGTCATTACTCTGTGAGTTTCTGTTTCTTTGTCTCTGTACGCTCGACGTTGATTTCACCCTTTGCATTCTGTGAAATTGATGCTTTGACCCCCCCTCGGAGGTTCAGTGTGACCTTTGCAAGTCCTCCGGTGTAAATCTCCTCGACTGCTGCCTTTAAGATGTTTACGATGCCCTCACCGCATCTCTTGTCCGGTGCTGCATTCTCTCCAAACAAGGCAGATACATTCATCATTGCTTTTTCTTTTCTCTGTTTCTCTTTCTGATACTCGACCGCCTCTGTGCAGTTACATGTCATTGTTGCCTGTTCCTCTGCCTGTGGTTGCGTCAGTTCCTTGTCGGTCTCAATCTGTACCATCTGACCGCAAAACCTGCACTGTGCTGTTTTCACGATGTTTCCCATGTGCTTTCCTCCTTTTTACTCGATAAATTGTTCAGCTTTGAATCTGTCTCCCATATCCATAAAATAATTGTATAAAAAATCTTTCTGATGTTTTGTCAGTGCTTTCATGTTTGTCACTATATATCCGGCATATCCGGACGGATTGTGAATCAGACAATATCCTTTGACCTCCGAAAGAAAATCACGCATGAGGTGTCCGATTTCATTGTCTCCGGATTCTTTCACCCATTTCCAATACTCATCCGTGAACCCTTTTCTTTCGCATATCTGTTCCGCTGATTCTTCATGCGTTCCGAACGGTGATTCCGTGAAAACGCCTGTCGGAGACAACCACCCGAACTCTTTCGTTTCGGTTTTCTTCTGTTCCTGCTCTTTTTGTGCTTGATTTGGCATTATCCCGTTCTCAAAATCATTGAGGTGTTTTCTGAATTTTTCCATGTTTAACTCTCTCGCTGTGATTCCCTCATAATTCAACGGTTCGCCGTTTTCTCCGTTCTTCAGCATGAGCATCCTGCATGTTCCCCATTCCATTTCCGAAAATCCCAGTTCGTAACATTCCATCACATAATACATTCCGATTCTCAAATCCGGATTTCTCTGCACCTCTATCATGTCAATAAAGTTTTTGTTTCCCAGTGCATCCCATACAATGTGAAAATAATATGCAAAACCTTTTTCAAAGGACTTGCATTTTCCCGAACTGTCAAGTGTGATGCAGGTATCGCACCCGCCTCCGCTTATGTGGTATTTGCAGGAGACGTTGTTGCAGGTGATTTTCCTCTTTCCCACATTTACCCCTCCATTTCCTTGAGTAACTCATGCACCACGCATCTGTAATCTTGAGACACAATTCCTCTCTTTGAAAATTTCGGGAGTGGAATCATCGCCGTTGTTGATTTTTCTGCAACGATTGAACGTCGAATCGGTGTGACGAACATGTCAAATCCGGATTCTGTTTTCAACCATTCCTCCACCTCAAGAGAGGTCTTGTTTTTCTGTCTCATTGTCATTAGTGCCTTGATTCTCAAGTCCGGATTGATGTCTCTCAAATCCTCAATCTGTTCCTCAAGGTTCTGCAATGCTTCGATTTCATATCCTCCGACCTTTACCGGAGCGATGACAAGTTCTGCTGCAATCAGAATGTTGATGACGACCATGTCAAGTAGGCGACCACAATCACAAATGCAATAATCGTATGCGTCAGATACTTCCTCCAACGCCTCACGCATCCTTGTTACTTGATTGTCCTCTGATTTGAGCAACAGGTTCATGTCGGTTTTCATGAGATAGCCATTCGCCGGAATGATGTCAATGTGCGAATAGTCGGTCGGTCGAATTAAATCGCCCGTTTTATATGTACCTCCGACACATTCATGTTTCTCAAGCAGTTCACTCATGCCGATTCCGTCCGGTTCATATACCCCGAACGTCTTTGATGTGTCTCCCTGTGGGTCTCCATCTAACACAAGCACTCTTTTCCCCTGCTCCTCGCCCAACATGTAGGCGATTGAATCGGATGTCGTTGTTTTCCCGATTCCTCCTTTTGGTGACATTACTGCAATAATTTTCATTTCGTTTCCTCCTGTTTCTTTTCCATATCTCTTTTTAAGTACCCAAAAAAGTGAGCAATCATGTCCGCAGTCCATGCATCGCCGATGACATCCTCTGCCTCATTTTTAGATAACCCTTTTGTATATCCGACTGGTAGTGTCTGCCCGATTTCCAACTCTCTTGTTGTTAAATATCTGCAAAAATCTTTATAGGCTATCAATCCGGAGTTTTTCCATCTATCTTGTTTTAGCGTTATGCAATTTATTTTTTCTCTATTTGTTACATTCGGACATTCTCCGTTTCCATCACCCCACATTCGTTCTCTGCTCGGCGTTCTATTTACTATGAACTTGTCGCAATATTCTTCATCAGTATCCTTGTAATCTTGAAAATTTATATGCCTATCTTTTGGCAATTCGATTCCTGGAATGTTCGTCCAATACAATCTATCTCTTTGTTGATATGATACTAGGCTACTATTTGCACGAATTGGTTCTACTCCCAAAAGTCTGTTTATAATCTTCTGGTCGTCAATCGGCATCCATACGTTTTCAAGAAAAAAAGTATTTAGGATTGTTCTCTTTCAAAATCCTTAAATATTCAAAAAATAGTGAACTTTGTTCTCCTGCTAACCCATCAATCACGTTGCAGTGTGATGTTCTCGCTCTGCTAAAATTTTGGCATGGCGACCCGCCTATTATGATGTCAACATCATATTTTTTTCCGTCAACTTTCCTTACATCTCCTATCTGTTCGATTGCATCTCCCCAATTATTAAAGCTGCATTTCATAGCCTTTGTTTTTATTTCTGATGCATAGTATTTTTCCACATCGAATCCCGCTCTTTTTAGAGCCAACATTCCGACGCTTATTCCATCAAATAGACTTAATACTCTGATTTTCATGTTTTTATCTCCTGTTATATATAAATTGTGTAATACAGTTTCATTTGCAATTCTTGAAACTTGAAATCCGGCGTTTCGTCCGGTCGTAGTGGTGACATGAGGTTCAATTCTTTCCATTTCCTATGAGTAATCTCCGGAACTGTTCTGAATTTCACAACCTCGTCAAATTTATACTGTTCATAGAGTTTGCAGTTCGTGTGACCGACCTCCGGTGCAAATAATGCAAGATACCCGACGAATATCTCCTCGTCTCCCTTGATGATTCGCAGCATGTCCGCACTCTCTAATGTGTTGAGTAAATCCGCAAGTGTCATGACCTGCCTCCCTTGACTTTCCCGTCCTTGAGGATGCTGTTATTCGGGAATGACATCATCCCTTTATTCTCACCTTGAATGAACATCGCCTTTATTTCATTACCGTCAATCAATTCAAGATACTCCTCAAGGACTTTGATTGCCTCCTCTGCTGAATAGCAGGTTGCAACAAAATGTCCTGCTGCTGCCATGTCTGCAAGGAACTCTTTTTGTGTGTCCTGCTGCCTGTTGTTGCCGTATTTCATTTCGATAAACAATCCGCAGTAAATCCCTTTCGGATATGGGAGGCACAAATCAGAAACACCCGCCTTGACACCCATCTGCTTGAATTTGACTGCCTCCTGCTTGTTTCTGCTGCCTCCGTTCGGTACATGGAACAACCATCTCAATTCCGGATAACGGTTCATGTTCCAATTCGCCCACGACACGACATTGATTTGCTCTGTGTCCTCACTTCTCATTGCATATTTCATGTTCATTTGCCTTTGCCCTCCTGTCTGCATGTGTCATAATATTCGCAGAACAAACAAATGTGTCTGCAATCCTTGACCTTGAACATCCATGTGAACCGTTGCAGCTTGTACCGCAGTATGTACCCGATTTGTGCAATGTACGGATGTTTCTGTCTGTATGTTTTCATTTGTCCTGCTCCTCCATTTCTAAAATCATAAAAGCATGTATGAAAATGCTCTTGTGTTTCCTGCCGAACTGGTCTTTTGCCGGAGGCACTTCATGCATGTTCTCAATCGTTCTCTTTGCCTCCCACCATCGGCGTGTTTTCCCGTCTCTCGAAATCGGTTTGAAATGTACCTTGACCGTTCCCTTGACGACGGAAAACTGGTCTCTGTCTACCCGCAGGATGTCATTGAATCCCGCTGCCTTGACTGCTGCCTCTGCTTTTCGGAAATACCTCTCTTTCGATTCCGGTTTCCAGTCAAACCTCATTTCCCGACCACCTCCTCAATCTCTTTCATTCTCTGCATGATTGCCGTGTTGTATGAATAGACATACACGCCGTTGTTCCACAAATGTTCCCTTGCACCTCTTTCACCGTAGTTGTACGCTGCAAGTGCATCCTGCACCGTTCCGTATTTCTTGAGGAGATACGAGAGGAAATCAATCCCGACTTTCACATTCTGATATGGGTTCATGAGGTCGGTGCAGTTCAATTTCTGCATCCGGTCGGTGTGCCATTTCTCATATATCTGCATATATCCCTTTGAGTTCCCGTTGTCTCCGGTCTTGTCGAACTCATATCCGGATTCATACTCTATGATTGCCAATACAAGGGCATACGGAACATCGTTTTGCTTGCATAGACATCTTGTGTATATCTGCATTTTCTCCGGAAAATAGCCTTTGTCTGCATACTTCTCCGGCAGGTCGTAGAACACGAATCCCTCAAGGTCATCACTCCCCCAGTCCTCGGACATGGTATCAAACACCTTGTATTTGTCCTCGATGCTCTCTGCCGTCTGTGTCATTGTTTCCGGATTCTGTATCACTTCCGCTTGCGTCGTCTCCGGTTTTTCCTCCTGCTGCTCCGGTTCTTTGACATTGAACAATATCACGCAAAATCCTGTCAGTAATACCGCAATCAATGTGATGTGAAATGCATTATATAAACCTGCTCTTTTCAATGCCCGTCTTATCCGTCTTATTCGTCTTTTCACCTGTCGACCTCCTTTTCCGCATTCGTGCATGTATATAAAACATGCAATTAAAATCGTTGTAGTACACTGCTGCATTCGTGAAATCCATGTCCGGATACCACTTTTTCAATGTCTCCGGAATGGAATCCCTATCCTTGACCATCTTGTCAACGAATGAGCCTATTTTTTTATAACTGCCTCCTGCTGCCGGACGTTTGGAATGAACGACCTTGATTCGTGGGTCTCTCAATCCTTGTGAACTGTTCCACCTCTTTTCCGACGGAACACGGTTCTTTTCCTCGACGATATAATTCGCCATACCGGACAGACCGTTTTCGTCCGTCTGCAATCGGCGAACCTCATTCCTGCTTGACTGTTTCCAACAGGATTCAACCGTCTCCATGTCTAACGCTCCATCCATGACAATGTGATGATGCCATCTGATTTCCGCATCCGGATTGTATGCGGTCACATAGACATATTTCGCATTCGGGAGACCTCTCTTTTTCCTCTGATAGTTGATGCGTCTGATGTACTTTTGCACATTCTTGATTGCTGCATCCACATCCCCGTCCGGTGGGAGATGCTCGTCATCATAGGTCAATGTCATCCAAATATCACGGTCACTGAAATTCTCATTGATTAGCCTCTCAACATATTTCCGTGCGTTCTTGTCATTCAGATTCTTTTGAGCCTTGTTGTTGTCTTTCTTGATAGTTCTCCCCTCCGGAGGTACTTCATCCATGCTCCGAAACTGCGGATATATCTCAATTTCAAACTGGTCTCCTGCTGTTATCTCTTTCAGTGCATATATAACTTTCTTTCGATGTTGGAACAGGTTCTCAATGAACCACTCATGCATGTCCTCCATCGCTTTGTTATATGCTGCCTCATAATCATACGGGATATATTGCATCCCTCTTTTTCTTGCCATCTGACACAATCCTCCTGTTATGTTTTCGTAGACTTGTTATTATCTATTACAAGGACGATAAAAGTTCCGAAAACCCTTGATTTTATAGACCTTTTCGGTCGCTTTTCAAGTTGCTTTTTTGTGTCAGATTTGCTATAATATTTCTATCAGTTAGCGACTGACACAATCAGTCGATACAAGGACGACCACTGCAATGGTTGTCCTTTTTTCTTTGCTCTCATGCTCCTGCTATGTACTGCCCCGCCGTTATGACGGGGCGTTTTCATTAAACGGCTGCAACCGCCTCTTTCTGTTCCCATCTGCGACGCTCCTCTGCTTTTCCTGCTGCCTTACCCTCGGCATACGCAGACATCACCATAATGGTCATTGACTTTCCCTCAAGGTCGTCAATATTCATGAATTTTTCTGCCATGCTCTCAATCACTGCCTTTTTCTCGTTTCTCGTCATTTTTCAACACCTCCTCGGATTCTCTCAATCTCTTTTTCTATGTTCTTTCCGGAATAATCTGCAAGCAGTTTTTCCGAAATGTGATACGTCCAAATTGAGGACATCTGCACCGCCGTTCCTATCGGGAGTTTTCCCTGCTGCATTGCTACCCTCACGAATTGCGGTGACACATTGAGGATTGCTGCTGCCTCTGTCGGCAATATTCGTCCTATATCCATCCTGTTTCCTCCTGTCGGTGGTTCTCTCGGTCTTTTCATCCCGTCCACCTCTTTTCCGGCAATGTATACCGTGTTGATGCTTTTCACATTAAAAATCATCGAAAACCTGTTGACCATCCACGCACTTTCTAGCAGGTGCGACCGCTGCCATGTTTCCCACGGTATCGCTGAACGATGTCTTTCGGCTTGCCATCGTCAGAGTGTCGGTTGCCATCCGGACACTGACGGGGCGACTGCTGCCCCGTTTCGGCTTTAATAATTCAGTTCAATCGGCTTTTTCTTTTCGTCGATGCAATCCTCATAATCGAAATCAAACCATGTGTCTAAATTCAAATCGTGTCCGTCTTTTGCCAGTCTCTCAAAATCTTTTTCCTCAAGTGGCTTGATGATGTATTTCCCTGTTTTGATGTCAATGTCTACCAATTCAACATATTTGATGTTGTAATAGCATCCGTTCGGTGTCTTTCTGTAACCGCTCTTGTCTCTTACGACCATTCGTTTGATGTCTTTTTTCCTTTCCGGCTGTGGGATGCTCTTGAGCATTGTTCTGATGCTCTTTACAAATTCCGCTTTTTCAAGGTTGCTACTCATATATAATGTTTCAATCGCTCTGTACTGTTCGTTTGTTACTGCTCTACCTGCAAGGTTTTCAAATTCAGATTTCATCATTGTTTTGTACCTCCTGTGTTCTTTGTAAGAACAGTATAATTCCTTGAAAGAACAATGTCAACTCTTTTTTGTTCTTTGAAAGAACTTTTTTATTGATTTTTGTCTCTTTCGGTGTTATGCTTTAGAAAATAGAGGAGGCGATTTCACATGACACAAGGCGAACGAATCAGAGAAGTACGAAAAGCACTCGGTCTCACCCTTGAAAAATTCGGTGAGAAAATAGGAATGAAAAAGAACTCTGTCAGTCAAATTGAAAACGGAAAAAACTCCGTTACTGAACAGGTTATCAAATCAATCTGCCGTGAATTTAATGTTGATTATATATGGTTGACTACTGGTGACGGTGAGATGTTCGTTGATACCGACGATGATTTCATCGAAAGAATCGACCGCATCATGGTAGGTGAGGACGATGCCCGCAAGAATCTTTTCAAGGCACTACTTGAGGCAAGCGACGAGGACATCGCAGCATTTCAAAGAATCATAGATTTATTTGCATCAAAAAAAGACTGACAGTCTTTCAACTGCCAGTCTCATGGGTGTAGAGATACAACACGAATTTGTATATCCTCTTGAGGATGCGTTCGCTGTGTATCTTTCCGACTATTTCGACAATAGCCTCTTTGTAATTCAAGGGAGACACCACCCCCTTTCCGAATTGCATTGTATCATATATTTCCATGATTGTGGAAATATCGAGGTTGATTTCCATAATCATGGAAATCGTTCCTCCTGCTGCCGGAATCCCGCTGCATTATGGTACAATTATTTGTATTCGGATTCAAACAGGTCGGTGATGTTCACGCCTAATGCAATCGCTATCATTTCAAGTTGAAACAATGTCGGTGACACCTTACCGTTTTCGATGTTGTTTATCGTAGATTTTCCGATTCCGGATTTCTTCGATAACTCCATCAATGTGAACCCTTTTGAGGTTCTCACTTCCCACACAAGGATTTTCATTCTGCTCACCTCCTCTCTTGAGGAAAGTTTACAGAATGTTGATTTTATAGAAATGGAGGTGTGTTCATGAAATACGGTGTCAGAAAGCCAAACATTAAGAAAAGCATCAAGGCAAGAACAACAGGAAAAGTCAAACGGCAGGTCAAAAAGGCGGTCAATCCCCTTTATGGTAAAAAGGGAATGGGAATCGTCAACGACCCGAAAAAGGCAGCATACAACGCAGTGTATAACAGAACTACCGTCGGCGTGTCCGACATCGCAAAAGGATTGACGGCTGCAAACGGAAATCCTGCTGCATCCAGTTCCACAAATGCACCGCAGAAAAAGGAATACTCTGCAAATACATACAGTGTTTGCGGAATCCTCATGATTGTTCTCGGTGCTGTCCTTGCACTTTTAGGATTGATTCTATTGCTTGCTGTTCCGGTTGCCGGAATAATTGCTATTGTGTTCGGTGTCGCATGTGTTGTCATCGGTCGCAAGTATAGAAAAGTCGCAAAAGAACGCCGTGCAAATGAATAATGCACAATAAAAAAGACGACCCACACTGCAATGTGAATCGCCTTTGTGAAACCTCCGTCTCATGCTCCTGCAAAAAGCACCGACAGAATGTTCCTGCAAACACCATTCTATCATAAAACCGTGCTTTTTGCATTGGTTTTATTTTTTATACTCTTTTTTAGGATGGTGATTTTATGAAACTACCGAACGGATTCGGAACGGTTTACAAATTATCGGGAAATCGACGGAATCCTTATGTTGCCAAAAAGACAAAAGGATGGGAAATCGACCCGAAAACAGGTAAATCAAAACAATTATATACGGTCGTCGGATATTACCCGACCCGTAAAGAGGCATTGACCGCACTTGCGGAGTTCAATGCAAATCCTTATGATGTGGATGCTGCAAAAGTCACATTCGAGGATGTATATGAGCGATGGTCTGATGAACATTTTCCGACCGTCAGTGATTCCAACGTCAAGGGTTATCGTGCAGCATGGGCGTTGTGTGATAAACTTGCACGGATGCGGTTTGTCGATGTCAAACTCGACCACCTGCAAATGATTGTCGATGAATCCGGCAAAAATTATCCAACACTCCGGAAATTGAAAGTCCTGCTCGGTCTGATGTATAAATACGCCGTGATTCATGAGATTATCCCAAAAGAACGGAATCTCGTTGAATACCTCGACATCAAAAAGGCAGGAAACCCGAACGCATACAACCGGAAACCTTTTTCAAAGACAGAGGTCAAAAAGATATGGGATGTCAAGGATTCAAATATATATTATACTGTCATCCTAATGCTGATATATACCGGATGCAGAATCGGCGAACTCCTCGACCTCAAGAAAGAAAATGTGAACCTTGAGGAAAGATATTTCAAGATTGTCGCCTCGAAAACTGCTGCCGGAATCCGTACCGCTCCAATCTCTGAAAAGGTTTATCCGTTCTTTGAATACTGGTACAACCTCAATGATTGTGAATATCTCCTCTCTACTCCGGAGGGTGAACATTTCAAATACCGGAATTATTATGATTCGTACTGGTCGCCACTTATTGAGACCCTCGGAATGAAACACCGTCCTCACGATACCCGTCACACATGTATTTCCATGTTGACGGTTGCCGGAGTGTCAGACAAGGTCATCAAGAAAATTGTCGGTCATAAAGGACAGGGTGTGACAGAGGTCGTATATACACATTTTGAAATTGAGGAACTGATTGACGCTATCAACAAAATATAGAGGTGTGCCATGAATAGAACTGAATACAAAAACAATTTCGGGCGTGAGCATTACGAACGAATCAATCTCGTTGTACCTAAAGGCATGAAAGACATCATCAAGGCTCTTGCATCCAGTAAAGGAATGTCAGTCAATGCGTACATGCAAGACCTTGTCAGAAAAGACCAATGCGGTTTATTTGATACAATGCAGATTGCAGAAAAGAACAGAGACATGATTTCCGGAATCACCGGAAACATGCACGACGGATATGACATCATTTTCAAGGACGGTCATTCCTGCCATTGCAGGACGAAAAAGGATGTCCGGTCATGTATCATTGAATACTGCAACGAAAAGGGCGATTGATTCGTCCTTTTTTTATTGCGAAAATGTGTCTTACACAAGACTTGCAATGTCTTACACAAGACAGTGTTTTCCGTGTTAGTTACCTGTTAGTTATGTGTTAGTTACCGTTGAAATTTCGTGTGTTTTTGTGGTATCTGATAGATTTATCGGAATATAAAGAAATCCCCGAAAACTCGATGTTTTCGGGGAAATTTGCTCTTTTCTGATATTCGTTTGAATTATCGCTTGCTGAACTGCGGAGCGCGACGTGCTGCTTTGAGACCGTATTTCTTACGTTCTTTCATACGAGGATCACGAGTAAGGAATCCTGCTGCTTTAAGAACTGGTCTGTACTCTTTATCTGCTTCAAGAAGGGCTCTGGAGATACCATGTCTGATAGCACCAGCCTGTCCTGTATATCCGCCACCGTGTACATTTACAAGGATATCGAATTTACCATCTGTTTCGGTAGCAGCCAGTGGCTGACGAACGATAACTTTAAGAGTATCTAATCCGAAATACTCATCGATGTCTCTTTTATTGATAGTGATTTTACCAGTACCTGGGGTAAGGTAAACTCTTGCTACTGATTTTTTTCTTCTTCCTGTTCCGTAGAATTTTGCGCTAGCCAATGTTTTCTACCTCCTCATTAAAATGTTAAAACTTCCGGTTTCTGAGCCGCATGTTTGTGTTCAGGTCCGGCATAAACGAAAAGTTTTGTGTACATTTCTCTTCCTAATGGTCCTTTTGGAAGCATACCTTTAACTGCCAGCTCAACAACTTTCTCAGGTTTCTTAGCCATCATCTCTTTTAATGTAGTCTCTTTCATTCCACCTACATAATCAGAGTGATTGTAGTAGATCTTCTGATCCATTTTCTTACCTGTAACTTTGATCTTGTCAGCGTTAACAACGATTACATAATCACCTGTGTCAACGTGTGGTGTAAACTGAGGTTTGTTCTTTCCTCTTAAAACGCTTGCTACGCCAGAAGCCAGACGGCCAAGGGTGCAGCCTTCAGCGTCAACTACATACCATTTTCTCTCGATTTTATCTGGATTAGCCATATAAGTCTGCATGGTTTTACCTCCTGTTATTTATCAACGATTGTTTGTATAAATGCGATATCTCGCATATTTTAGTAATATGGAAACGATGGTGCAATTACTGCGGAAATGTCCGAAACCGCTGATAAATACTGTCGCCGGGGCTATTGGCTAAAGTATCTCGCACTACGTCACATTGAGTAATTATATTATAACCCCTCTCTTCTGTCAACTACTTTTTCCCCATATTTCCATATTTTTTTCAAAAAGTTTTCCACATTCTGCCAGAGATTTGAACTAGATTTTCCACAAAACATATTTCCTGTATCCACCGCATGCACTTTTCTCCACAATCGTCTGAGAAAATGCCGACTAAATTAGCACACCCAAATTATGTATGATTTTATAAATTTCCACTAGCAATTTCCCTGACAAGATGTTATATTGGAAAGAATGTATTTTCGGATACGGGTACCCTTTTATTTTTTCTTCTTATATGATTGAGGTGAGGTTTTTTATGATAACATTTTTATCCCGTTTTTTCATTAAAGATTACAAAGATTACGCTTCCCCCAAGGTACGCCAGTCTTACGGCATGCTGTGCGGAGCTGTAGGAATTGCCCTGAACATTTTTCTTTTTCTTGGGAAATGGCTGGCAGGCATGTTAAGCGGTTCCATTGCCATCACGGCAGACGCCTTCAACAACTTATCAGACGCCGGCTCTTCTGTGATTACCCTTGTAGGCTTTAAGCTCTCCGGACAGAAACCGGACACCGAGCACCCCTTCGGACATGGACGAATGGAATACATCTCCGGGCTTCTTGTCTCTGTTGCAGTTCTGATCATGGGCTTTGAGCTGATCCGTTCCTCCATTGACAAGATCCGCACACCGGAGCCAATCGAATGCAGCCCGATCATCATCCTGGTACTGGCAGCTTCCATTCTGGTGAAAATTTATATGTACACTTACAACCGCGGAATCGGCCACAAAATCGACAGCACTGCCATGCAGGCAACTGCAGGCGATAGTTTAAGCGATACTGCCGCTACCAGCCTGGTGCTTCTTGCAACCATTATCAGCCAGCTTACAGGACTGATTCTGGATGGCTGGTTCGGTGTTCTGGTGGGAATCTTTATTTTCTATACCGGAATCACAACTATGAAGGATACCATCGATCCGCTCCTTGGTCAGGCTCCGGAGAAAAATCTGGTAGAAGAAATCGAGGAAATTGTTCTCGCCCATCCCCTTGTCCATGGCATGCACGACCTGATCGTCCACGACTACGGCCCTGGAAGACTGATTCTCTCCCTACACGCCGAAGTACCGGAACATGGAGACCTGCTGATCATCCATGACGAGATTGACAATATCGAGCACGAACTCCAGGACAAACTGAACTGCTCCGCAACCATCCACATTGACCCTATCGTCACAGACAATAAAGAGGTCAACGACATGCGCACCCAGATTGAGGAAGTTACCCACAATCTGGACCGCCGCCTTTCCATCCACGATTTCCGTATGGTAGAAGGCCCCACCCACACCAATCTGATTTTTGATGTGGCCGCTCCTTTTGAGTGTAAACTTACCAACGTAGAGATAACCAATCTCCTGAAAGAGCGAATCCGCAACATGGACGATGGCAACTACTGCGCCGTCATCCAAATCGACCGCGTTTATTTCTAATATTAAGCTGCGCCAAAATTCCCCCAGACAGTATTCTTACTGTTTGAGGGAATTTTTCTGCACCTTTCCCTAGAGCGTGTTTGAAAAAGGCTTGCTGCAAGATGTGCGTCACAATTTGTGGGAGATTTTGCCCGGATGAGGGCGTCGTAGCGGGCTACGACAACCGAATTCGGGTGAAATATACCGCAAAGTGGGGCGTGCAGATTGCGGGAATGATTTTGGGGGCAGGCTCTAAAATACATCAAAGCTTTAAAGATCACAAGTGTCCGAATGCGTCCGCCTTGAACCATATCTATCTTATATTCAAATAAACATCCTCCCTTGTATGGAATCCCCCGTCAATAATCACCTCATCCATATTCTCCGCCGTCACCGCAATAGGATCAATCTTATAATAAGGAATCTCATACGTACCGTCATTAAACGTCTCTTCCGCTTTATACTCCCCGGAACCAGATGTAATATCCTCCCCATTTCCAAGAGCCACCGCAAACTCCGCCGCCGTATTCGCCTCCTGCTCAATAGGTTTGTAAACCGTCATCTCCTGGGTGCCTTCCACAATTCTCTGACAGGCCGCCAGATCCGCATCCTGCGCAACCACAGCCACCTTTCCAGCCAGCCGGTTCTCCGACAAAACCTTCACCGCCTGACTGGCCAGATCATCATTTCCGCACATTACACCCACAATATCCCTGGTTACTTCCAGTCCCTTGTTCACATGATTCCCAGCCAGTTCCGCCAGCCAGTTATCACAGTAGCCAGTATAAACAACATTCAGATTGCTTCCCTCCAGAGCTTTGTTAAACCCTCGCACAACTTCATCCACATTTTTATCTGTAGGAGAACCATTAATCGCAAAAATATTTCCCCCGTCAGGACAAGCCTGCATCAGCGCCTCGCCCATAAGAGTTCCCACCTTTTCATTATCAATGGTAATATACAGGTCTGCATTGATATTCCCCACTATACGGTCGTAACAGATCACATAAATCCCCTTATCCTTGGCTTCCTTCACCACATCATAAAGGGCATCTCCGTCAATAGGGATCACCACGATCACATCCATATTCTTCTTAATAAAATACTCAATCTGCGAAATCTGCTCTTCCACCACGCCCCCGGCAACCTGCACATTCACCTCTGCCCCAAGGCTCTGCGCTGTGGAAACAAACATATCCCGGTCCCGAAGCCACCGCTCGATTACAAAAGAATCAAAACTCAGTCCAATTTGCAGCTTGTCCTCTTCCTCTTTTTCCGTCTTTTCAGGCTCCCTTTGGGCGGTACCGCACCCAGCTGTAAAAGCCAGCGCCAGAACCATAATCAGAAACGTCCATCTTCCCTTTTTCATTTTCCATACCTCGCCTTATATTCGCTTGGTGTCATATCCATCTGCTTCTTAAAAATCCTGCTGAAATAATTAGGATCCGAGTATCCGCTCTGAATTCCGGCTTCCTTCACGCTTATATTGGCATCCACCAGAAGCTCTTTTGCTCTCTCAATCCGCACTCTGGTCAGATACTCAATGAAATTTTCTCCTGTCTCATCCTTAAAAATCTTGCTGAAATAATAAGGACTGATATTCACCTGCCCGGAAACATCATCCAGGGAAATATCCCTGCTGTAATTTTCCTGAATATAAACCATGGCCTTCTTCACTGCTGAATTGGACTGATCCACCTTCTGGTCACGGATCGCACGGCACACATTCACCATTTTCTCCTGAAACCACTTATGAAGCTCTTCATAGGTGGAAAGAGACATTGCTGTATCCAGATAATCTCTGCGGTAACTGAATCCATAATTGATCGCCCCGCACTCAAATGCAATCTTCTCGCTCCAGATAATAAACTCCAGGATCTTCAGACGAATATTGTTCATATCCTGGGAATAATGCTCCACCATCCAGTCAAAGAAGAAATTCACCTCCTGAAGCATGCCTTCCTCATTTCCCTCCTCCAGGAAACGATACATCCGCTTCTCATTGTTGCCGGGAAATGCTTCATCATACACACCATTCTGGGAAAGATCCTCAATATGTATCACACGGCTGAGGCTGCCATTCAGCGCACGAAGAGCCTCGCGGTAAGAACGCTCCATCTCCGCCATCTCCCAGATTCTTCCGATTCCTACACGGAATTTAGCATCCAGACGGTTCTCCAGCCTTGCCACCAGCTCCCTGGCTTTTTCCACCAGATCAATACGGTCCTCATAAGGATTCTGGGAAATCTCGCAGGGAACTACCACAGGGATACGATTAGACATAATATTTCCTACCACACAGGGAAACGCGGATTTCACCACATCCCGAAATTCCGGGTAAAAGCTCTGCGCCTTCACATTCATCCCAACCGGGCTCACCAGCCTGCCGTTCTCATAGCTCTGCCCAAACTGCACCACCATAACAAACCCCTGTGCATATGCAATATCCAGAAGCTGCTGGTAATAATCTGCTGCCTGCATCTCCTTCTGGAAAAGCAAAGCACTTACATAGCTTGACTCCACAACAGGAATTACCGTTTCCAGTTTTTCCTGAATTTTCAACAGATTGCTTCTCTGATCACGAACTTTATCCACCTTTGCCGTGGCTTCTTCCACAACGGAAATGATTTTTCCTTTTGAAATAGGCTTGGTAAGATACTTTTCCACACCAAGATCAATGGCATCTTTCGCATAATCAAATTTGTCATAGGCAGAAATCACGTAAAACAGGGCAGAATTGTTAAACTTGCGTATTTCCCTCATCGCCTGGATTCCGTTGATTCCCGGCATGTGAATGTCCATAAACACAATATCCGGGTGAAAGGTTTCCGCCTTCTCGATCACCACTCTTCCTGTTTTAGCTGTCTCCACAATGCATTTTTCTCCAAATTCAGCCAGGATTATGCCTTTAAAAGCCTCCAGCATAAGTCCCTCGTCATCTGCTATCAGAATACGGTACATATCTTCATGCTCCTCTTCGTTCTTGCTTACTCTTCCCCTTCATTTTCAACAGGCAGCGTAATATGCACGCTGGTTCCCTTTCCAAGGCCGTCACTTTCTATGATAAGAAGCCCTTTTTGCTTATAATACAGCTCCAGCCTGTCGATTACATTTCCTACCGCAATTCCTGTGGAATAACGGTCCTCCCCATTGTTCCGGGCCCTTCCCGCCATTACAGACTGAATCATTTCCGGTGTCATTCCGGCACCATTGTCGCTGACTGTGATTTCCAGATCTTCTCCGGCCTTATGGATGGACATTTTGATTTTTCCGGTTTCCATACAGTCATGAATGCCATGCTGAACTGCATTTTCCACCAGCGGCTGCAGGATCATGCTGGGAATCCGGAAATCACCGATTCCCTCATCCACATCCTTTTCGTAATGGATGTCCCCTGCAAACCTTACATTTAAAATATAAATATAGTTGTCAACTGCTTCCACTTCCTCAAAAAGCATGGCATCGTCTTCCATTTTCCGCACATTATACCGGAAAAAATCCGCCATTTTTTCCAGAAAAATGCCAGTCCTCTCTGCATCCTCCAGCATGGCAAGCTGTGCTCCTGCATTCAGGCAGTTAAAAAGAAAATGGGGATTGATCTGGGCCTGAAGGTATTTCAGCTGAGCCTCCTTCAGATGAGTTTCCATAAGAAGCTCCCGCTCCTTCATCTGGGCCTGCTTCTCCATGCTCTCCCTCTGCTGGGCAATGTGAATGCGGATGCTGTCCAGCATCTGGTTAAAGCTTCTTGTTACAACGCCGACCTCATCCTCACACACTACCGGCAGAACCGGCACATCCAGATTTCCCATTGCAACCTCATGAGCTGTATTGGAAAGCTGGGTCAGCGGCCGGATCATAGAGCGCACAACCAGTAAAATAATAACCACGCCCACTGCTGCCACAATAAAAATAACTACCAGTGCCAGGCGATACAGCACATCCATAGAGGACAGAAGGATCTGGTAATTCGCAGAGTTGGTTCGAAAGCGCAGATTATTTAGCTTGTAAATGTAAGAATTAATATATTCATACAGCTGAAGCTCTTTTTCATAGGAAGATTTATATTTCTCAATATTTCTTCCTCGCTTGGCCTGAACCGTCTCGTTTGTTTGATCCAGATAGCTCTCAGACATTTTGCGGATATTTTTCTCCAGCATTTTCACTTCGCTGTCCACATTGCGGTCATTGAGCCCGTCCAGAAGCTGTCTGTAATCCTGCTCATAGCGATAGTAATTTTCCAGGGCTTTGCTTCCCTTTGTATTCAGATATTCGTAAACGGTTCCCTCCAGTTTATTCAGGGACTCAGACAGGTCATTGATCGCTGTATTACTGGAAAAAACAGCGTCAATGCGGTCCACGCCCATGTGGATCTGCTCAAAAATAAAAAAATTAATGCATACTACAAAGATCATGACCAGAACCATGGCAGCACTTAACCTGGTCTGGATGGAATTCTGCATCGAAAGGCTTTCTTTTTGTTCTCTCATTGATTCGCCCCCGTTCTGTAGGTTCCCACATTTTTCCGGGTGATCACATTCTGACCTACGCTGTAATAGCTGCTGGTGTGTCCAAGGGAGGAATATTCCTCAAGGGCATTGATGCTGTATCTTCCGATTTCCTCCATATCAAGAGCGATTGCAGAAGAAATGATGCCTTTACTGATGGCATCCAGAATTACATCCGAATAGTAGAAGCCAACAACATCCACGTTGCCTACCTGGTTATAATCGATAAGTGCCTGGTAAACACATTCTGTCACAACCTCATCCATGCAGACCAGCACGTCCGGAAGCGTATTTCCATTTACAAAAATGTCCCTTACAAATTCTTCTGTATCAAAATCAGAGCTGTTGTCAATGCTGTACTCGGAAATATTCACAGACTGATAGCCCTGCTTTTTTTCTTCCAGTTCTTTTTTGATCTGATAATAGACCAGATTAGTCTCCTGGGTTTTGGACTGGGAATTGGACAAAAGAAGCACCTGAGTGGTCTCATGCTCTTTCAAAAGTCCCAGGATCTGCTCAGTGTAGGCATTTCCAAGCTGGTAGCTGTTCAGGCCTACAAAGCTGATCCTTGCGCTGGAAGAGTCATCGGTCAGCACAGTTACAACCGGAATATTCTGGTCCATTGCTTCCTGAATCAGTTCCTGTTCTTCTGCGCTTCCGTCCGCTTCCAGAATGATCCCATCCACCTTGGAGGCGATTCCGATCCGCAGATAATCCGCTTTTGTATAAGTGGACTCTCTTTGGGGCGCGATCAGCTCTACATATGCATCTGCATCCCTGGCTGCCTCGCTGGCGCTCTCGTAGATGGAATCCCACATCAGGGTATTCTCCTCTCCGGAAATCATCAGATAATGTTTTTCATAGCCTGCTGCCCCTTCCCCTTCTCCCAGGTCTACCTGATCCAGAGTTTTCTGGAAATAAATCCAGATTCCGGACAGAAACAGCATGCATCCTGCCAGAACAAAAAAGACAGTCAGTGTGGATTTTTTCATAATTTTACAGTTCCCTTTTCTAAGATACTATAAGTTTAACATATTTACTTAATATGTGCAAAAAGGACCATTGCATTTTCTGCAACAGCCCTTTGCATTTACAACTGCCTGATACAGCAGCTTTTCACTTATTTTGATTTAGTTGGATTTTCTGTTGGAAATAACATCAAATACAACTGCGATCAGAAGTACGGCACCTTTTACTACGTACTGCCAGGAATCACCGATACCCATGATAGACATACCCATGTTGATAACACCAAGGAGAAGAGCACCGATTACAACACCGCCTACAGTACCGCTTCCGCCGTATGCAGAAGCACCGCCGATGAAGCAGGAACCGATTGCATCCATCTCGAAGGAAGTACCTGTACTACCATTTACAGAACCTACACGTGCTGCGCAGAGAAGACCTGCAAGTCCGGCAAGTAAGCCCATATTTGCGTATGCAATAAAGTAAACCTTGTTTGTATCAATACCGGAAAGCTGTGTAGCTTTCTCGTTGCCGCCGATTGCGTAGAAGTAACGTCCAAATGCGGTCTTGGATGTGATGAAGTTGTAGATCATGCAGATTGCAACTACCCATACAAGCATTACGGAGATACCTTTGTACTGGTACAGTTTGTAGCAGTACCACAGAATAACAACTGCGATTACGGCTGCTCTGCTGTAATCAGAAGCTGCTGTGTTCTGGCGATAGCCTTTTTTCGCTTTGTTTGCTCTGGATTTCATAGTGGAGAAAATAACGTAGCATGCAATGATCACACCAACGATCAGAGCGGAATATTTCTTTCCATCATCAAGTCCTGGAATGTTGATATAAGAAGTAAATACATTCAGGAAAGATTTGTTCTGGATGGATACGGTTTTGTTGTCCAGTACCAGGCGGCCGAATCCACGGAAAATGAACATACCAGCAAGTGTTGTGATAAATGGAGGAATTCTCTTATAACCAATCCAGTAACCCTGCCAGACACCAACCAGAAGGCCGATTACCAGACAGAGGATAATGGTAAGTAATGGGTTAAATCCCTTGCTGCCAATGAGAACAGCTGCAACACCGCCTACAAAACAGATAACAGATCCAACGGAAAGATCGATGTTACCACCAGTTAAGATACAAAGCAGCATACCACATGCAAGAACCAGTACGTATCCGTTCTGGAGCATAAGGTTTGACATGTTCTGTGCATAAAGAAGTCTTCCATCAGTAAGAACACAGAACAGGATAAATACGATCACAAGCGCAATGACCATCGTATATTTTCTAAAAAAATCCTTTATTTTGGAATTCATATCGTTTTCCCCCTTGATTATTTCTTCTGATTCTGCATGATATGTGCCATGATGCCTTCCTGGGTTGCCTCTTTCGCATCCAGTTCTCCAGCCATCTTGCCTTCATTCATAATATAAATTCGGTCACACATACCAAGGATTTCAGGCATTTCAGAGGAAATCATGATTACAGATTTTCCCTCTTCTACCATCTGATTGATCAGACAGTAAATATCATATTTCGCACCTACATCAATTCCTCGGGTAGGTTCGTCCAGAATCAGAATATCCGGTTCTGTAAACATCCACTTTCCAAGAAGGGCTTTCTGCTGGTTACCACCGGACAGATTGCCGATACGCTGCTCGTTGGAAGGTGTCTTGGTTCCCATTTCTTCTGTCATCTTTTCTGCAAGCTGTACTTCAAGGTCGGTATTGATGATTCCCCTGTCACAGACTTTGGAAAGACGGGCCAGAGTGGTGTTGAAACGGATGGACTCATCAAGGATCAGTCCGTTTGTTTTACGGTCCTCAGTTACATATGCAAGACCATGCTGGATGGCTGCCCGAGGATCCTTAAGATCTACTTTTTCACCCTTTATATACAATTCTCCGGTAATTGCACTGCCATAGCTCTTACCGAAAATGGACATTGCCAGCTCTGTACGGCCTGCACCCTGCAGTCCTGAGAAACCAACAACCTCACCTTTATGTACTTTAAAGGAAATATTGTCGTCTACAATTTTTTCCGGATACAGAGGATGATGAACAGTCCAGTTCTTTACCTCAAGCATCACGTCCTTGCTTACATTGTGCTCGCGTTTCGGATAACGGTCTTCCATAGGACGGCCAACCATTCCTTTGATGATTCGGTCCTCACTTAAGTCATCCACGCCTTTTGTAAGTGTCTCGATCGTACTTCCGTCTCGAAGAATGGTACAACGGTCTGCACAGTAAATGATCTCATTCAGTTTGTGTGTGATAATAATGGATGTCAGTCCCTGCTTCTTGAATTCCATAAGCAGATCCAGAAGCATTTTTGCATCTTCATCATTCAGGGATGAAGTAGGCTCATCCAGGATGAGCAGTTTTACTTTTTTGGAAAATGCTTTCGCAATTTCAACCAGCTGCTGTTTGCCGGTTCCAATATCTTTAATTAAGGTCTGGGCAGATTCGTGAAGTCCTACCTGAGCCATGTGTTTTTCTGCTTCACTGTAGGTTCTGTCCCAGTCGATGGCTCCTCTTTTATTTTTGATCTCGTTTCCGAGAAACATGTTTTCACCGATGGAAAGCAGTGGGATTAATGCAAGTTCCTGATGAATAATAACGATACCTTTTGCCTCGCTGTCATTAAGCTTTTTAAACTTACATTCTTCACCTTCATAGGTAACCGTTCCAGTATAGCTGCCGTATGGATACTGACCACTTAATACGTTCATCAATGTGGACTTTCCCGCACCGTTCTCACCGATCAGCGCATGAATCTCTCCACGCTGAACTTCAAGGTTAACGTTATCCAAAGCTTTGACACCGGGGAATTCCTTCGTAATGTGTTCCATTACTAAAATATTATCAGCCAAAATGGCGCCCCCTTTCCCATAAAGCAGGCGGGGCTTTTCACCCCGCCCACATTTACAACATTACTGTTCTTTTTGTGAGCAGTAACTTTTATTTGTATGACGTTCTCTCAGTTCACTTAGTTTGCCGGATGAAGATATCCGTCGTCGTCCATTGTGTAGTATCCAGGATCAACAAGTGCTTCCTGAAGGTTGTCTTTTGTTACAACTGTTGGAACCAGAAGGAAGGATGGGCATTTGTTGCCTTCAGATGTCTCATAGGACTCTGTGTCATAAGTACAATCGAAATCCCAGCCGGAAGCCTCGATCAGAGACTCATCAACGGTATCACCAGCCAGCATTGCTTTTGCCAGGTCAAGTGTTACTACTGCTTCGTTAGCAACTGCTTTGTAAACGGTCATGGACTGTTTTCCATCAACGATGTTTGCAAGGTTCGCTTCGTCACCATCCTGTCCTGTAATAAGAACAGTATTGCTTCCAGCATAGTCAGACTCAATTGCCTGTGTTACACCAAGTGCTGTGGAGTCGTTGGAGCAAAGTGCTACGTCAAGCTGTGTTCCGTCTGCATAGTAGGATGCCAGAATGTTCTGCATTCTTTCAAGGGCTGTCTGTGTATCCCATGCAGGTGTTGCAACAGAATCGAAGTCTGTCTGTCCGGAAACTACATTTAAGGTTCCTGCATCGATGTATGGTTTTAACACATCAAATGCACCGTTGAAGAAGTAGCCTGCATTGTTGTCAGCAGGATCACCAGCTGTAAACTCGATATTGTATGTCTTATCGCCGGCATTTTCAAGATCCAGAGTGTCTACAACGTACTGTCCCTGAAGGGTACCAACTGTGTAGTTATCAAAGGATACATAATAGGAAACAGCGTCGGATTTGATCAGACGGTCATAGGAAATAACCGGGATCCCTGCTTCTGCAGCTTCATCCATAACTGTGTTAAGAGCCTCACCATCAATAGCAGCTACTACTAACAGGTTAACTCCATCAGAAATCAGGTTCTGGATATCGTTTACCTGACGATCTGTCTCGTTGTCAGAGTAGGTAAGCTCAACTTCATATCCAGCGTCCTCAAACTGCTTCTGCAGATAAGAACCATCACGATTCCAACGTTCCAGTGACTGTGTAGGCATTGAAATACCGATCTTTCCGCCTTCAGCTGCTGCATCCTCTGCAAATACCGGAACTGTAAATGAACTAACTGCCATTGCTGCTACCATTGCCATTGCTACTTTTCTCTTCATGAAAAAACCTCCCGTATCATTTTTATTTGCTATGTCGTATAGCTTTCTGATGGGATTATAATATCATACAGGCAGTTTGTGTAAAATGGACTAATTTTGGATTGCTCTTTCAATTTTTGTGTTAGTATGTGCACATTTTTGTGCTGGACTGGATATTTTTGTTGTAGGATAGTACTAGATTGTAATTATGTGCTATTGACATTTTTGAGATGTGAAGGGGTGGATTAGTTAATCAAGGCGGACGCTTTCCCCCAGGTGTGCCGGGACAGACAATGGCGAATTTCGGGATTTGGCTCCGTCGCCTATTGATTTAACTTAAACTTGTTAGTAACCAGTGAGTTTGCAATGTATATTCGTGAGCAGGTCATTTCAGGAGCGGTCTTAACGGAGACGAGATCCACTGTCTACGGAGACTTAGCATCGAAGGCTCTCCTGAGATGCTTAGCCGCAGTTGACAGTTAGCTTGGCGGAGTGTTGCGACGACCTGCGATGAATATACATTGTGAACTCACGTCCGGGTAACGACGCTACTTCACTAATCCACCCTATAGTAAATCCATCCGCATCAATCAAAAAACTGTATTCCCATAAGAGTCAGTCCCTGGGCGGGGGCGGTGGGGCCGGCGGCGGAGCGGTCTTTGGCGTCCAGGATTTTCTGCATGCGCTCCGGCGGGTACTGGCCGTTTCCGATTTCAATCAGGGTTCCGGAAATAATACGCACCATATTATAGAGGAAACCAGTTCCGGAAACACGGATGGTAACCATATCTCCCTCGCGGAAAACCTCAATGCCAGTCACAGTACGGATGGTAGTTTTCACCTGGGCACCGGAACCGCAAAAGCTGGCAAAGTCATGACGTCCAATCAGATAAGAGGTAGCCTCCCGCATTTTGTCCACATCCAGCTTATAATGATAGAAATAAGAATACAGCCGCTCTGTAGGCACCGGGAATTTCCGGTTCAGAATACGGTATTCATAAGTTTTCTCACTGTCACAGTATCTCGGATGGAAATCCAGTTCCACCTCCTCAGACATCTGAATCCGGATATCCTCCGGAAGCCGCTGGTTCAGCGCATACGAAATCTTTTCCCCGGGAATGCGGGTATTGGTATCAAAAACAGCCACATTGCCAAGAGCATGCACTCCCGCATCCGTACGGCTGGCCCCGATGGTCTCAATCTTTTCCCCAAGAAGCTCGGAAAGAGTATCATTGAGAACTCCCTGCACGGTAATTCCATTTGGCTGAGTCTGCCAGCCGCAGTAATTGGTTCCATCGTATGCAACAACAAGTCCAATTCGCTTCATATTTTTCTCCTTGTTAAAAATCCCTCACCTGCTTCTTTCGCACAGATGAGGGAATATATATTCTCAGAAATTTATAGATATCGTTTACAGTCCTGCCACACGGAAGCCCACTGCAACCGCAAGATAAGCCACCATAACTCCATAGGCCGCATGGTCTCTCTTCTTATAGCTAAGAGGCTTCATCTGAGTACGATTGTCACCGCCGTGGTAACATCTCGCCTCCATAGCCATGGCCAGATCATTGGCCCGGCGGAACGCGGAAATAAACAGCGGCACCAGAAGGGGCACCATATTCTTCGCCTTCTGAATCAGATTTCCATTCTCGAAATCAGCACCGCGGGCAATCTGCGCCTTCATGATCTTGTCCGTCTCCTCCAGAAGAATAGGAATAAAACGAAGGGCAATGGACATCATCATGGCAATGTCATGAACAGGCACATGAATTTTATTCAAAGGACGGAGCAGTCTCTCCAGACCATCCGTCAGCTGATTCGGTGTGGTAGTCAGGGTCATAATGGAAGAACCGATTACCAGAAAAACCAGTCGGATCGCCATAGTTCCCGCAAGAACAAGCCCCTCCTTTGTCACCTTAAGAAATCCCAGCTTCCACACAACCTCACCAGGCGTCAGTATCATATTAAAAAATATGGTAATCAGAAGCAGCATAAAAATGGTCTTCAGTCCCTTGAAAATAAATTTTACCGGAACCTTTGACATCAGGATCATTCCAGCAAGAAATACACCTGCCACCGCATATCCTAAGAACGTATGAAACAAAAACACCGACACAATAAAAGCGATGGTTCCCACAAGCTTGGTTCTTGGGTCCAGCTTATGGATCATGGAATCCGCTGGATAATACTGTCCAATGGTAATATCTCTGATCATGCTTCGCTGCCTCCCTTCTTAAGAAGTGAAGGCTTCTGCTTTTTCAGCGCTGCCAGAATGGTCTCCTTTGCTTCCTCCACTGTGGTTGCAGTAGGATCCACATCCAGCCCATTCTCAGAAAGAGCATGCATGATATAGGTAATCTGCGGCGCCGCAAGTCCCATCTCTTCCAGTTCCTTATAATGGGAAAATACATTCTTCGGAGTATCGTCAAATACCATTTCCCCATGATTCATGACGATCAGGCGCTCCACATATTTGGCAATGTCTTCCATGCTGTGGGAAACCAGAATAATGGTGATTCCCCTCATTTCGTGAAGTGCTGCAATCTGATCCAGGATATCATCCCTGCCCTGCGGGTCAAGACCAGCAGTAGGCTCATCCAGTATCAGAATCTTCGGGTTCATGGCCAGAACGCCTGCAATGGCCACTCTCTTCTTCTGTCCTCCGGAAAGTTCAAATGGAGATTTGGTAAAATTCTCTTCTTTGACACCCACGTGGACAAGGGCTTTCTTCGCCTCTTCCTCTGCCTGCTCTTTGGAAAGTCCCTGGTTCATAGGACCAAAGCACACATCTGCCAGCACCGTATTTTCAAACAACTGGTGCTCCGGGTACTGGAACACCAGTCCCACCTCGCTTCGAAGCGCCCTGCGGTCATAATTTTCAGCCCACACATCTTCTCCATTATAAAGGACCTGGCCGCTGGTTGGCTGGATCAGTGCATTAAAATGCTGGATCAGAGTTGATTTCCCGCTTCCGGTATGTCCGATCACACCGATGAACTGACCATCCGGAATCACAAGATTAATGTCCTTCAAGGCATGGCTCTCATATGCAGTGCCCTGACTGTAAGTAAAGGTTACGTTCTTAAGCTCTATCGACATAATGCACCTACCAATTCCTCTTTTGTCAGTATTCCTTCCGGAATGTCCACGCCAGCCTTATGAAGCTCGTGGGCAAGCAAAGTTACCTGCGGTACATCCAGTCGGTATTTCTTCAGGGTCTCCACCTGGGAAAAGATTTCCCTTGGAGTTCCCTGCATCACAACATTTCCACGGTCCATTACATAAACCTTGTTGGCATGAATGACCTCTTCCATATAATGGGTGATCAGAATAACGGTTACATTCTCTTTTTGATTCAGCTCAGAAACAGCTTCCAGTACTTCTCTTCTGCCGTTCGGATCCAGCATTGCAGTAGGCTCATCCAGCACAATGCAGCTGGGACGCATAGCTACAACGCCAGCTATGGCAACTCTTTGCTTCTGTCCTCCGGACAGCTTGTTCGGAGATGCATAACGGTAAGCGGTCATTCCTGTCTTTTTCAGACTGTCATCCACACGCTTCCAGATTTCTTCTGTAGGAACGCCCATATTCTCAGGACCAAATCCTACATCCTCCTCCACAACCGTACCAATGATCTGGTTGTCCGGATTCTGAAAAACCATGCCTGCTCTCTGGCGGATTTTCCATAATTCCGGTTCCTTGGCTGTATCCATATCATCAACCCACATGGTTCCCTCAGAAGGGATCAGAAGCGCATTCATCTGCTTCGCCAGTGTAGATTTTCCGGAACCATTGTGCCCCAGAACGGCCACAAAATCGCCGGCTTCAATGTCCAGGTTTACATCATTGACGGCACGCTGTGTTGCCTCCACATTGCCGTCCTCATCATACTTGAGATAGTCAAATCCCAGCTTGAACGCCTTGATAATTCCCATATATTTTTCCTCGTATATTAGTTCTGAGCTTCGTCCGTAGCTGCCGGAGCGAATCCAGTCAACTCGTCCATTAACGCCCAGATCTCATCTCTTCCCTGTTTGGTCTCAGCAGAAAAAGGAATGATCCTGCTTCCCGGGCGCAGCTTCAGTCCGTCTTTGATTGCTTTTACATTCTTCTGTACCTGGCTTCTTTTCAGCTTGTCAAGCTTGGTTGCGATAATGATCGGATTGTATCCGTTGTTTACGATCCAGTCATACATCAGCTTGTCATTTGCAGAAGGCTCATGGCGGATATCAATCAGCAGAAAAACCGCCTTCAGAGTCTGGGAAGTGTGAAGATAACGCTCGATCATCTTTCCCCATTTCGCTTTCTCTGTCTCCGGGACCTTGGCATATCCATATCCCGGAAGATCCACAAGGTACATAAAATCATTCACATTGTAAAAATTGATGGTCTGTGTCTTTCCTGGCTGGGAGCTTGTCCTTGCCAGTGCCTTCCGGTTCATCAGACCGTTAATGAGGGAGGATTTTCCCACATTGGATTTCCCTGCAAAAGCGATTTCAGGTCTTCCTGTGTCTGGCAGTTTGCTGGTAATACCGCAAACGATATCCAGTGAAACATTTTTAATTACCATTTTTCCTACCTCTCATTTCAGGCAAGTGCTCGTTCCAGCACTTCGTTCATATTTTCAACGAAGATGATCTTCAGTCCGTCTGTGATCTCTTCATCCAGTTCTTTAATGTCAGGCTTGTTTTCCTTGGGTACAAGTACTTCCTTGATCTTGGCATACTTGGCAGCAAGAAGCTTCTCCTTCAGTCCGCCGATTGGAAGAACACGTCCCCGAAGGGTGATTTCTCCGGTCATTGCAAGGTCAGCGCGTACCGGCTTTCCAACAATTGCAGACAGCATGGCGGTTGCCATGGTAATTCCGGCGGACGGGCCATCCTTTGGAACAGCACCTTCCGGAATATGTACATGAATGTCATTTTCCTGGAAAAACTCCTGATCAATTCCATACTTAGAAGCAACAGAACGGATATAGCTGATGCCAGCCTGTGCAGATTCCTTCATCACATCTCCAAGCTGTCCGGTCAGCACAAATTCCCCTTTGCCAGGCATAATGTTGACCTCGATCTGAAGGGTATCACCGCCTACCTGTGTCCATGCAAGGCCTCTTGCGATACCGATCTCGTCTTTCTTGTTCGCCATCAGATAATTGTATTTCTCCTGTCCCAGGAAATCGGAAAGATTCTTGCCTGTGACTGTTACTTTTTCCTTGCCTTCTTCCATGATCAGACGTGCTGTCTTGCGGCAGATCTGTCCGATCAGGCGCTCCAGGTTACGCACTCCAGCTTCCTTGGTGTAATTATTGATGATCTTGCGAAGGGCTGTACTCTGAATGGAAAGCTTGCCTTTGGGGATTCCATTGGCTTCCATCTGCTTGGGAATCAGATGTTCCTTGGCAATGTGCTCTTTCTCATTCTCTGTATAACCGCTGATCTCAATAACCTCCATTCGATCCAGAAGAGGTCTTGGAATCCCCTGGATGTCATTGGCAGTTGCAATAAACAATACCTCGGAAAGATTCTGCGGCAGTTCTACATAGTGGTCATTAAAATGACTGTTCTGCTCCGGATCCAGCACCTCCAGAAGTGCGGAGGAAGTGTCTCCCTTGTAATCGCTGCTGGTCTTATCGATCTCGTCCAGAAGCATCAGAGGGTTGGCTACCCCTGCCTGTTCAAGGGCAACTGTCACTCTTCCCGGCATCGCTCCTACATAGGTCTTTCGGTGACCTCTGATCTCTGCCTCATCTCTTACGCCGCCCAGACAGATACGCACATAGCGTTTGCCTGTAGCTTCGGCAACGGACTTGGCAATAGAAGTCTTACCGGTTCCAGGAGGTCCCACCAGACAAAGAATGGGGGATTTGCCCTTGTGTGTCAGTTTACGGACAGAAAGGAACTCCATAATTCGTTCCTTTACATCCTTCAGGCCATAGTGCCCCTCTTCCAGGATCTTCCATGCAGCTTTCAGATCCTCAGAATCCTCAGAGCATTTGTCCCAGGGAAGAGAAAGAAGGGTCTCGATATATCCACGGAGAATACTGCTCTCCGCTGCATTGGTGCTGGTGATCTTGAAGCGTCCGATTTCCTTGAGAATACGGTCCTTCACTTCCTGGGACGCAGTCAGTTCTCTTGCTTTCCTACGGAATTCCTCTGCCTCATCAGCAGTATTATCCTCACCAAGCTCCTCACGGATCAGCTTCAGCTGCTCTCTCAAAATATATTCACGCTGGTTCTTATCCACCCGCTTCTTCAGCTTCTGCTGAAGGTCATGGCTGATGTCCAGCACATTGATCTCATTGCTGAGAATTGCGCCAAGAAGCTCATATCTGTCAGACAGCTTTCCTGCCTCCAGAAACTTCTGCTTGCTCTGCCAGGAAAGAGGCAGGTTTACTGCGATCTGGTCAATCAGCTCCTTTGTCTTCTGGCAGTTGAGAATCTGGGCAGCCAGTTCCTTGCCTATTTTGCCCCCTTTGGTGCAGTAGGTATGGAAAAGCTCCCGGATGCTTCTGTACATAGCCTCGAGCATTGCCTGAGGCAGTTCCTCTTCTTCCTCGTCAGTCAGGACGATCTCCGCCCTGAGATAGGGTGTCTCCTGCTCCAGTCCCAGAAGTTCTGCTCTTCTGGTTCCTTCCACAAGGACACGCAGCAGATTGTCCGGAAGTTTGACAACCTGTTTGATATATGCCACGGTTCCTACCTGAAAAAGCTGCACAAAGCCCGGATCTTCAATCTGTGGATCCTTCTGTGTCACCAGAAAAATCTTCTGATCCTGGAGCATTGCAGCCTCAATGGCTTTCTTGGAACGCTCCCGGCTTACATCGAAATGGATGATCATGCCCGGGAGTATGGTAGTTCCGCGAAGCGCGATGGCAGGAAGTACATTGATCGGCTCACTCATCTGTCGTCAGGTCCCTTCTTCACGCTGTTTCAGGAGTGCCTTTCTTGCGTGCACGCTGGTTTCTTCTGCCTGTATTGGAAGCACCTGCCTGCTGCACCAGAGGTTCCCCGTGAACGATCTGAGGTTCACCTGTTCCCTCCACAGCTTCTTTTGTAATAATGCATTTACGAATGGTGTCATCGGATGGAGTCTTGTACATCAGATCCATAAGGGTGCTCTCCATAATTGCACGAAGTCCTCTGGCTCCTGTTTTACGCTCCATAGACTTTCTGGCCATAACACGAAGTGCCTCATCCTCAAAGTCAAGCTCCACGCCGTCAAGCTCAAACAGCTTGTGGTACTGCTTGGTCAGTGCATTCTTCGGCTCCTGAAGGATGCGAAGAAGCGCATTCTCGTCAAGTCCGTCCAGTGTTACCACAACCGGAACACGTCCTACAAACTCCGGAATCAGGCCATAACGGATCAGATCCTCCGGCATTACCTGCTTAAACAGCTCGCCCACGTTCTGCTCTTCCTTGGAAGCAACCTCAGCACCAAAGCCGATTGCCTTGGTATCCTGTCTGCCCTCAATGATCTTCTCCAGACCGTCAAAAGCACCGCCGCAGATAAACAGAATGTTGGTGGTATCGATCTGAATAAATTCCTGATGGGGATGCTTTCTTCCTCCCTGAGGCGGAACGCTTGCCACAGTTCCCTCCAGAATTTTCAGAAGTGCCTGCTGTACACCTTCACCGGAAACATCACGGGTGATGGATACATTCTCAGACTTACGTGTGATCTTATCGATCTCATCGATATAAATAATTCCGTACTGCGCACGGTCAATATCATAGTCAGCAGCCTGGATAATTTTCAGAAGGATATTCTCAACATCCTCGCCTACATATCCGGCCTCTGTCAGTGTAGTGGCATCTGCAATGGCAAATGGCACATTCAGAAGTCTCGCCAGTGTCTGTGCAAGCAGGGTCTTACCGGAACCAGTTGGTCCCAGCATCAGAATGTTGCTCTTCTGAAGCTCCACATCCAGGTTCTTGGATGCAGTGACACGTTTGTAATGATTGTATACAGCAACAGAAAGTGCTTTCTTGGCCTCATCCTGTCCGATTACATAGTCGTCCAGAATCGCATGGATTTCCTCTGGCTTCATCAGATTGATCTCTGATCCAAGAATATCTTCCTGATCGTATCCTCCAAATTCTTCTTCCATGATCTCCGAGCAGATTCCCACACACTCATCGCAGATGTAGGCTCCATCCGGTCCAGCGATCAGCTTGCGGACCTGGTCCTCGGTTTTCTGGCAAAAGGAACATCTTACCTTTCCTTCTCTTATCTTCTCAGCCATGAATCTCTAACTTTTCCTTTCTACATAAAGAAGCCTTTTATTCAGAAAAAGATTTCTTTATTTATTAAAATTTGAAATTTTTTATAAAATATTCCTATTTTACAAAATTTTCCCATTTTACAAGATAAGACTCCTGTCAGTTCAGGAGTCTTTTCTTACAGTAGCATGCAAAAGAAAACTCCGGTCGGGGTTTCTTTTGTTTTCAATATTATTTGTGGGCTACAACACCATCGATCAGACCATAAGCCAATGCTTCTTCTGCGGACATATAATTGTCGCGGTCTGTGTCTTTCTCTACAACCTCAAGAGGCTGTCCGGTGTTTGCTGCCAGGATCTCATTTAATGTTCTCTTTGTCTTGGCAATGTGGTCTGCCACGATCTGGATCTCGGTAGCCTGTCCCTGGGCTCCGCCAGAAGGCTGGTGGATCATGATCGTAGAATTCGGCAGTGCAAATCTCTTGCCCTTTGTACCGCCAGCAAGAAGGAACGCTCCCATGCTGGCAGCCATTCCCAGACAAATAGTGGAAACATCGCACTTAATATACTGCATGGTATCATAAATTGCCATACCAGCTGTCACGGAACCGCCCGGGCTGTTGATATAAAGCTGGATGTCCTTTCCAGGATCCTCTGCTTCCAGAAAAAGCAGCTCTGCAACTACCAGGCTGGCAGTTACATCATTAACTTCTTCTCCCAGGAAAATGATTCTGTCCTTCAGAAGCCTTGAATAGATGTCGTAGCTTCTCTCCCCTCTGCTTGTCTGCTCAATGACATAAGGCACTAAACTCATATATTCCCTCTTTTCTTATCAGGTAAGCACTCCCGAGCCTGTCAGGAGTGCCTTCATTCAAATCTGATTACTCAGCGTCTGCTGCTTTCTCAGCCTCAACAGCTGCGTCAGCGATCAGTGTAACTGCTTTCTGAACAGACAGATCTTTCTTCAGCTGCTCAATTCCGTCCTCACCGATTGCTTCTCTGATCTTGTCAGCTTCCATCTTGTAAGCGTCTGCCATCTTCTGGATCTCTTCTGTGATCTCTTCCTCAGACGGCTGTGTATTCTCTGTCTCAGCGATCTTCTCAAGAACCAGTCTTGTCTGGATTCTCTTAAGAGCCTGCGGCTTCATGTCTTCCATCATCTTGTCCATGCTCTGGCCTGTGAACTGGAAGTACTGATCCATGGATAATCCCTGCTGCTGCATTCTTCTTGCAAAGTCATCCATCATCTGACGGCACTGGGTCTGGATCATAAGATCCGGAATATCCATCTGTGCATTCTCGATTGCTTTATCTACTGCTGCATTCTCTTTTGCAGTTCTTGCTTCTTTTTCTTTCTTCTCTGTCAGGTTCTTCTTAACGTCTTCTTTGTACTCAGCAAGAGTATCAAACTCAGATACGTCCTTAGCGAACTCATCGTCAAGCTCCGGAACCTCTTTGGTCTCGATTTTCTTAACATCGCACTGGAATACTGCTTCTTTGCCAGCAAGCTCTTTTGCCTGATATTCCTCCGGGAAAGTAACCTTAACTTCTACATGATCGCCTGTGTTAGCGCCAACAAGCTGATCCTCAAATCCAGGAATGAATGTGCCGGATCCAAGTGTAAGAGCGTAGTCAGATCCTTTGCCGCCGTCAAATGCAACGCCGTCAACAAATCCCTCGAAGTCGATTGTTGTGATATCGCCGTTTGCTGCTGCACGATCCTCAACAACAACTGTTCTGGAGTTCTTATCCTGCTCTTTCTTAACTTCTGCGTCAACTTCCTCGTCTGTTACAGCGATCTCAGTCTTCGGAACCTCTACTCCCTTGTAGTCTCCAAGAGTAACCTCTGGCTTGGTAGCAACATCAGCTGTGAAGATGAGTGCCTTTCCTGGCTCCATCTGTGTAACGTTGATCTCTGGCTGGGAAACGATTTCAAGGTCGCAATCAGCAATTGCTTTGCTGTACTCCTGCGGTACAAGAGAATTCACAGCATCTTCCATGAATACTCCCTTACCGTACATGCTCTCGATCATCTTTCTAGGAGCTTTTCCTTTACGGAATCCTGGAAGGCTGATTCTGCTTTTCTGTTTCTGGTAAGCTTTCTCCATTGCTTTGTCTAACTCTTCAGCGGAAACTTCGATGGTAAGTTTCGCCATGTTTTTCTCTAATTTCTCCACCTGTAAACTCATTTTCGTGTTCCTCCTTAATATTCAGGTAAAATGTCAGGTCCAATGCAGCCGCATGTGCATAGCGGATAGACATTGTCCGTTTTTCAATCATAATGCAGGGTTTCCCCCTATTATTACAGTCATTGTAGAAGTATAGCACAACCAGATTAAAAACACCAGTGTTTTTTTATGGTTTTCCCTGTTATTCCTGAAAAAAATAGAGTTTTTGGCGGTTATTCCTACTTATATACTACAGATTCTGCGATCTGGTCTGCTTTTTCCTGGCCAAGAAGCTGGGAAATCAGGGAAAGACTGAAGTCGATGGCAGTTCCAAGGCCGCGGCTTGTGGTGATATTGCCGTCCACGACTACGTTGTCCTCCAGGCGTACTGCATCTCCTAATCCGTCCATGCAGGATGGATATGCAGTTGCTTTCTTTCCATGTAAAAGTCCGATCTGGGCAAATATGGTGGGTGCTGCACAGATGGCTGCGATCCTGCCTCCATTATTATAGAAGTTTTTCAGAAGGTCGGTGAGGGGTGCAAATGCGCCAAGGTTGGTGGTGCCAGGCTGTCCTCCCGGAAGGACCAGCATGTCTGCATCCGTGAAGTCCGTTTCCGCGAAAGTCTGGTCTGTAAGCATGGTGATGCTGTGGGCAGTTGTGATCTGCTTTGTGTTTTTTATGGAAACTGTGGTGATGGTGATTCCAGCTCTTCGCATAAGGTCTACTACGGTCAGGCCTTCAATGTCTTCGAAACCGTCTGCGAGAAAAATGTATACTTTTTTGCTCATGGGAAAGTCCTCCTTATTTTGATTCCTATTGATAAATTCATTGTATCAACAAGCTAATTTTCCGAACAATCAACTTATCGATATACTAACTTGCTCATAACCTGCATATCAGTCAAACTGCAGCTATAAGTGAATATTAAATCTTTTTAAGGGTTACATTTGTTTTCCTTTATCAGATGCTGCCTGGAGTGCTTCGAATACGGCGCTGCGGAAGCCGTTTTTCTCAAGGGTGCGGACGCCTTCAATGGTAGTTCCGGCCGGGGAGCAGACCATGTCTTTAAGTTCGCCCGGATGCATGCCAGTTCCCAGAACCATCTTGGCACTTCCAAGTACAGACTGGGAGGCAAACTGATAAGCCTGCTTTCTTGGCATTCCCTGTGCGACTGCTGCGTCTGCCATTGCTTCAATGAACATAAAAACATATGCGGGGGAGCATCCGCTGACTGCTCCGACTGCATCCATCAGACGCTCCGGGACTACCTCTGTGCGTCCGAAGCTGTTGGTGATGGCAAGAATCTGGTCCAGATCCTCTTTGGTTACGCGGTCATTGGCGCAGGCGCCTGTCATGCCTTCGCCTACTTGTGCCGGGGTATTGGGCATCAGGCGTACCACTTTCAGAGGCTGCTCGCATTTTTCTTCCAGCCATGCAAGAGTTTTGCCGGGGGCAATTCCTACGATCATGTGATCCGGTGTCAGGCAGCCTTTGATCTGGCTGATTACTTCTTCGTAGAACTGAGGCTTCACAGCTAATATAACAATATTTGCATTTTTTACGACTTCACAGTTGTCCATAGTTGTGACAACCCCAAGTTTTTCCCGGCTTCTTTTGCTTCCTTCTTCTGTAAGATTTGAAACAATAATCTCATCTTTCGCAAATACACCTTTTTTCAGGATTCCACCGATCATCGCAGACCCCATATTTCCACATCCGATAAATCCAATTTTCATATTTTTCTGCTCCTCTCATGTAAGCCAATCATCAGTTAAGGCTCATTATAAAATAAAAAAATTTAAGGTGCAATATATAGGCATAAAAAAATAGCTGTCCTGTACTTTGGCGAGTCTCGACAGCTATTTTTTACGAAACATATTTGTCAATTTATATTTTTCCTGCTTAGGGTACTGTTGTGGTACTCGGTGGAGTAGGTCACATCCTCGCCGAACCAGCTGGGGGGCTGGTAGGCGTGGGCGGCTTCTTCGGAGGGGAACTCTACCTCAGCCAGAAGAAGGCCCTCATAAGGTGCTTTGAACACATCCAGTTCAATGGACAGTCCATCCTTCTCCGGAATCACATAGCGCACCTTGGAGATCACGATTCCGTCCGCCTTCAGCTTCAGGTGCTCATAAGCCTCCTTCGTCAAGGGCAGATTGTACTCCTCCCTTGCCAGAAGTCCCTTTGACTTATAGGTGAGATAATAGTTGTCATTTGACTTGCGAATCCGCACCACCGGTTCTGTGCACAGATATCCCTGTTCGATCACCTTGCAGGGATACTGCTCCAGATTTTCCGGAAGGTTCTCTTTTTTCACAAGAAATTTTCTCTCGATTTCCATAGAATTCCCTCCTGATAAAGCTTTTTCAAACATGCCCTAAAGCAGTTCAGGCATTACTATTCACTCCGTGTCCAGCAGCACTTAAGCTTCCTCTTTTTCTTCATCCTCTTCTTCCACAGGATCCGGAGTCCAGTTTCTTCTTCCGAATCTGGTGACAAGAGCCAGCATTTCTTTTTGCAGTTCCTTTGTAAACTGGCCTTCTGTCAGACGCCATTTCCAGTTGATACCAAGTGTGGACGGCTGGTTGATCCGGGCCGTATTATCCAGCTGCAGATAATCCTGGATTGGAATGATACATCTTCCAGCCGCACTTCCCATTACCAGACGGATCATGTTTCTGCAGATTCCCTTCTCATCATCATGGAAATTCCACAGATATTCACGAACCATATGACGCTCCTCAGGCGTAATATCACTGTACCAGCCAAGAAGAGTCTCATTGTCATGAGTTCCGGTATAAACCACACAGTTGTTTGTATAATTATGCGGCAGATAATCGCTGGCATTTCCGGTATCGCGGGCATCAAAAGCGAACTCGATTACCTTCATATTGGGATATCCGCTCTCCTCCACAAGACGCTTCACAGAATCTGTCATAAAGCCAAGATCCTCTGCAATAATGTCTTTTTGTCCCAGTCTCTGGGAAACGGTGCGGAACAGATCCATTCCAGGTCCTTTTTCCCACCAGCCGCGCTCCGCAGTCTTATCTCCATACGGAATTGCATAATATTCATCAAAACCGCGGAAATGATCGATACGGACAACATCATACATATTAAAGCAGTGCGCCAGACGCTTCATCCACCACTCAAAGCCTGTATTCCTGTGCACATCCCATCTGTACAGCGGATTGCCCCAGAGCTGTCCTGTTGCGGAAAATCCATCTGGCGGGCATCCTGCTACCTGTGTAGGCTCATTGTTCTCATCCAGCTTGAAAAGTCCCGGATTCGCCCAGGTATCTGCACTGTCCATGGCAACATAGATGGGAATATCTCCGATAATACGGATACCTTTTTTGTTTGCATAGGCTTTTAATTTCGCCCACTGCTCATAGAATTTAAACTGCATATATTCCTGAAATTCAATTTCGAAATAAAGCTCTCTTCTGTAATAATCCAGCGCATTGTTCCAGCGAAGACGGATATCCTCCGCCCATTCGGTCCACGGAATTCCTCCGAAGCGATCCTTCACTGCCATAAAAAGCGCATAATCACCAAGCCAGTGTGCCTGCTCCTGCTGGAATCTGACAAACTCCGGATTCTTTGAGATATCGCTTCTCTCATAAGCCTTGCGAAGAAGCTTATAGCGTCCCTTGTAGATTTTCTCATAATCCACATCATCTGCTCTGGATCCGAAATCCACAGCATCGCATTCCTTCTTTGTCAGAACCCCTTCCTCAATCAGATCCTCAAGACTGATGAAATAAGGATTTCCTGCAAAAGTAGAGAAGGACTGATAAGGTGAATCCCCATAGCTGGTAGGGCCAAGAGGCAGAATCTGCCAGCAGCCCTGTCCTGCTGCCTTTAACTGGTCTACAAACTCATAAGCACTTTTTGAAAAACATCCAATTCCATATTTTGACGGCAGGCTGCTGATTGGAAGCAGCACGCCGCATTCTCTTTGAATTCCCATTTTTCCCTCCATAATATCCTGAAACATAATCCTGATTCTTTCCCTATGTCCGCTGCAGACGCCGCAGCTTTCGCAGTTTGACATACTTGTTTGTATCATGGCACATTTCATCATACAGAATCAATATTAAATTTTCAAGAAATATGGCATTTTTTCCTAATAATGATATTTTTTCCTGTTTTTCACAAAACAGATCAGGGAACATACCATGCCCAGTCCCTCTGCAACTACAATAGCACCCCAGATTCCATCCATTCCCAGCACAGCAGGAAGCAGCAATACCATCCCTCCTCTAAAAATCAGGGTTCTTGTGAAAGACAAGAATGCGGACAGCGGACCATTACACAGCGCAGTGAAAAAAGAGGATGCATAAATATTAATTCCGCTTAACAAATATCCCAGTGCGAAAATCCGAAAGCCATGAACAGTCATATTCAGAAGTTCTTTGTCATAACCCACGAAAACAGCTGACAACGGATAACTGATAGCTTCAGAAACTACAACCATGATCACGGATGTAATGCCAATGATCGTGATACTTTTTCGGAATACGCTTTTTAACTCTTTATGATTTCCCGCACCATACTGGTAGCTGACCACTGGAGCACTTCCTGATGAAAAACCAAGAAATGCCGCTAGGAAAACAAAATCTACATACATCATAACAGAATAAGCCGCAACTCCCATTTCCCCGATTACTTTCATCAGCTGGATATTATATAAAATACTGATCAGGGAAGCAGAAATATTGCTGAGAAGTTCTGAGGAGCCATTGGAAGCAGCCTGAAGAAGCTGTTTTCCATAAAATCTGGTTCTGGTCAGCTGCAGACCATGTTCTCTCTTCTTTGCAAAATAAAGCAGAGGAATTGCACCGCCAACCACATATCCCATAACCGTTGCCAGCCCGGCACCAGCTACTCCCATTTTCAGCACAGCAATAAATACATAATCCAGCACCATATTGGTAACGCCGGATGCAATGGACAGCACCAGTCCAAGAACAGGCTTTTCATTTACCACAAAGAAATTCTGGAAGCTGACTTGCAGCATAAATGGTACACTTCCACTAATCAGGATAGTCCCATAAGTCACACTGCTTTCCATAAGAAGGTCGCTGGCTCCTGCAAGGCGCATAATAGGACGGACAAAAATAAGAATAATTACCGTCAGTATTGCACCGATTCCTATAATACTGTAAATCAACATGGAAAAATACTGATTTGCCAGCTCCTTTTTCCCTTCTCCAAGTGTTTTGGCTACCAGTGCACTGCCTCCCGTTCCCAACATAAATCCAACAGCTCCGATAATCATGGCGACCGGGAATGCAATGTTAATTGCGGAAAGTGCCATAGCTCCCACAAGATTGGATACAAACAATCCATCTACCACGCTGTAAATGGAGGCAACGATCATCGTAACCACAGAGGGCAGCGTAAAACGCAGCAAGCGGCTGTAGGTAAAATGATCGGATAATCTGATCTGCATAAATAAAATTTCTCCTTATTGTTTTTTCTTATTTCTTTCCAGAAGCTTTTTCATTTCATCTTCCAGTATGTCAATATGTCTATATCCGTAATAAAGGACATTTTCTCTTTCCTGGGATGTAAGTCTTTTAAATGCTCTTTGTTCCAGCTCAAAAATCGGGTCTACTGTACTTTGCGCCAGTTCTTTTCCTTTCTCAGTAAAATGGATGGTTTTGCTCTTCTTGTTTCCAGAATCCTGTGATAAACAGATTACGCCATCCTTTTCCAGCTTTTTTAATGCACTGTTTACTGTCTGCTTTCTGAGATGCAGGCTTTCACAAAGCTGCGCCTGAGTATAGCCGCCATCATTTTCCCGAACAAAATACAGAATATCAACCATAGTTTCTGTCATTCCGAAGTGCGATGCCAGCTTATAGTAGACTTCACAGTTTTTTTTGTAAATATTGTTCACTTCTCTGGAAAATTCTTCGAAAGTCATTTCTTTCATCTGTTTTCCCCTTTCTGATTGCGAAGAAGTTTTTCTTTGGTTTGATAAAATAATCCGAAATCGGATTATTTGCAGTATAGTCCTATTTCGGATTATTGTCAAGGTATAAAAAAACAGCTTGCATAGTGAAGTTTGGCATTTTTTACAGTAGCATTTATTCTGCTGTATTGCCTTTTCCTCATACTTGCAAACTGCTTTTTCAAAGCTATTCTTTTATGTTCTTTTTATTTTCAGGCTGTCCGGGAATTTCTCGCTCCAGTCATCCTGGTGCTGGCGTCAAATTCATGGAGTTTCCTCTTGGATTCTTCACTTAAGTTTCTTGGTACCTGAACCTGGATTGTTACGTACAGATCACCGTAGACTCCGGCTTTGCCCATAACCTGAATGCCTTTGCCTCTCAGACGGATCTTGCTGCCGGACTGGGTACCTTCCGGGATACGGCACATTACCTGACCGCTTAAGGTCTGAACTCTGGCTTCTCCGCCAAGAGCGGCTGTCAGAAACGGGATATTTACAGTGGTGTAAATGTCTGCGCCTTTTCGTTCAAATCCGGCTCTTTCTCCAACATGTACCTTCAGAAGCAGGTCACCTGCCGGAGCACCGCCATAGCCTGGGTTACCTTTGCCTCTTAAGCGGATGCTCTTTCCATTGTCGATTCCTGCGGGGATGTGAACCTTCAGGGTCTGTTTGCCCTTTCCGTCAGCGTCGGAAAGATTGATCAGCTTGTCGCAGCCAAGAGCCGCTTCGTCGAAGCTGATGGAAATCTCCGCATTCAGATCCTGGCCTTTCTGCTGGTAGCTGCCGCTGCCAAAGCCGCTGCTGTAGCCGGAACCATCAAAACCGCTTCCGCTAAAGCCTGCGCCGCTGCCAAACTGGCTTCCGAAGCCGGAACCTCCAAAGCCGTGTCCGCCGAAGCCATGAGCGGAACTGCCGTGGCCGAATGTGCTTCCTCCGAAGCCGCCTCCAAACAGATTCTTCAGAATGTCGTCCATGTCACCGCCTTCAAAATGGTATTCCTGATAGCTGCCGTCCGGGCTTCTGTAAGCACCGCTCTGGCCTTTTCCAAAGCCGCCAAAACCACCGAAACCAGAACTGTTAAAACCTGACTGGTTAAAGTCTCCGGCACCATATCCTGCTCCGCCGCCTTCTTCAAATGCCGCATGGCCGAACTGGTCATACAATTTCTTTTTCTCCGGGTCACTGAGCACGTTATAGGCTTCTGTAACTTCCTTGAATTTCTCTTCTGCATCTGCATTTCCTGCGTTTGAATCAGGATGATATTTCTTCGCCATCTTACGATAGGCTTTCTTTATTGTATCTTTGTCCGCGCTGCGGTTAATTCCCAGCACTTCATAATAATCTCTCTTTGCTCCCATATTGGTCACCTCTGACTCCTCAAATTCAACCTACACAAATTCCCCGGAATCACTCCCGGGGAAATCATTTTTCTTGTTCTATTCGTAATATAACATTCATTCGTGCAAGTGTCAAGCAAACATAGGGAAATTCATAATTTTTTCACATTGTTTCATTTTCTATGCTATAATAGTAACACTTTACAATTCTTTTTTGGAGGGAAATCAGATGAATCATAAAGAGCGTATGGAGCAGGGGCTGATCTATAATCCTAATCTTCCGGAGATCACGGGAGATCAGTTTGTGTATATGGATAAGCTGTGGGAGTTTAATCAGCTGAAGCCTTCACAGTTTGCAGAAAAAGAGCGCTATATGAAAGAAATGTTTGCCGAGTGCGGAGAGAACTGCTATATTGAGCTTCCATTTCGTGCAAACTGGGGTGGAAAAAATGTTCATTTCGGAAACGGTGTGTATGCCAATTTCAATCTCACACTGGTGGACGATGGGGACATTTATATTGATGACAAAGTCATGTTCGGGCCTAATGTAACCATTGCCACAGCGAACCACCCCATCGATCCAGGACTTCGCGAAAAAGCCATGCAGTACAATAAGCCAGTCCATATCTGCGAAAATGTATGGATAGGTGCGGGAACTGTCATTGTCCCTGGTGTTACCATCGGGAAAAATTCTGTCATCAGTGCCGGCAGCGTTGTCACAAAAGACATTCCGGAGAATGTGGTGGCCGTAGGCAATCCCTGCCGTGTGCTGCGGGAAATCGGGGAACATGAGCGCGAGTATTTCTATAAAAAGGAACGCATTGACTGGGAAAATTTAGGAGACATCTCATACACTCCCCTTGGCTGACTTTTCGCCAAACACTGCACTATAAAATAAACTAAGGACAAAACATGAAAAACAAACAATTAAATCTTACATCCGGTCCTATTTTACGGACTCTTGCAGAACTGGCACTGCCGATCATGGCATCTTCCTTCCTTTCCACTGCATATAACATTACGGACATGGCATGGATCGGGATGCTGGGCTCCAAGGCTGTGGCTGGCGTAGGCGTAGGAGGCATGTACGTATGGCTCTCCCAGGGATTTTCCTCCCTGACGAGAATGGGCGGCCAGGTAAACATGGCCCAGTCTCTTGGAAAAGGAGACCGGAAATCTGCAGCTGGCTTTGCCCAGGCGGCTCTGCAGCTTACCATACTTTTCGCTCTTTTCGTTACTGTAGTCAGTATGGTCTTTACAGGTCCTCTGCTGAAGTTCTTTACCCTGACAGATGCCGAAACCTACAACAGCGCCAGAATTTACATGCGCATCACCTGCGGACTGATTTTATTTTCCTTTCTTTCTCAGGTGCTGACCGGACTTTTCACAGCCCAGGGCGATTCCAAAACACCGCTGAAAGCCAACTTTTTCGGTCTGGTTCTGAACATGATCCTTGATCCTCTTCTGGTACTTGGCGTAGGACCTTTCCCAAGGCTGGAGGTGGTGGGAGCAGCCGCTGCAACTGTAACCGCCCAGATCGTGGTTCTGCTGATTCTGATCACCGGAATCATCCGCGATCATGGCGATTCCAATGTTCTGCGAAAGATTCAGCTTCTTTCCAGGCCGGAACTTTCTTACGTAAAAGGTGTATTCCGCATTGGAATCCCAACTGCATTACAGGGAAGTATTTACTGCATTATCTCTATGATCCTGACCAGAATGGTCTCCAGTTTCGGCGCCGGTGCAATCGCAGTACAGCGTGTTGGCGGACAGATTGAGTCTCTTTCCTGGAATACAGCAGATGGTTTTGGTTCTGCTTTAAATGCTTTTATGGGACAAAATTATGGAGCCAGGAAGGTTGACCGAATCAAACAGGGATACAGCATTTCCCTTCGGCTTCTGGTGTGCTGGACAGCTCTAATCACTATTGCCTTTGTATTTTTCCCAAGGTATATCTCCGTGCTGTTCTTCCATGAAGAGGAGGTGGTCCGGCTTTCTATTGATTATCTGCGGATCATCGGATTTTCTGAAATCCTGCTCAGCGTCGAGATGATGACCGTTGGCGCACTTTCCGGACTTGGAAGGACACAGCTTTGCAGCGTGATCAGCATTTCCCTTACCGTTATGCGTATTCCGCTGGCACTGATCCTTTCCGGCACTTCCCTTGGTCTGAATGGAATCTGGTGGGCCCTAACCCTTTCCAGTGTTGCGAAAGGAATTATTTTCTATATTACTTTTCAGTATATTTGCAGACATAGTCTGCTGAAAGCGGCTGGCTCAAAAAATTAAGCAAAATACTCTGGCTTACGCCAAAACATAATCATTGATAAAAAATCCCAGGCGGCTGCATGTACTTTACAGGAAGTACAGCAGATGCCTGGGACAATTTATTCATAACAATATTATCATTTCATGCTATTCTCCACTACTCCTGGAAGTACCTCATAAATGGGACAGCCCATCTTCCCCTGAAAATATTCTTTTATTTCCAGTATCTTTTTCCATCTGTCTATGGTAGCCGGATGAACGCCGTACCGAATGGTCACATCCACAAACTGTTCCATGAACTGGTAATCTTCCTCGCTGACATCGAATTTGCCAATAAAGGTGCGGATATCCTGGATCATAAATGCGTGGGAAATACAGATCTGGGCAGCCTTTTCCCAACCACGCTCTAGAATATATGCTTTCTCCGAATCCAGATCTGCACAGCGGCGTGCAATATTTTCGCAGGCCAGTGCCACATATCTGGAATGATCCACCCATACACCGGGGTTGGACTGATAAGCTTCTTTTAATGCCTGTTCTGCTGTTTTACGATCTGGTTCCATATAAAGTACCTCCTGAAACGAAAATGCCGCCTGTCGGCGACATCACTCACTACATACGAAAATCCGTTACTCTGTATCTGCAAACCTCATCCAGAACTCTGAGAGGTAAGGAGGATGAAAAATGCAGCATCGCTGCGTCCCCTGTATTTCATCCTCCCGAGTATCATTATAGTGCATTTTATATTTTTGCAATACATTTTTTCTGCCATTTTGTATTAAAATCCTGCCATTTTTCAGGCAGGCACATACTGCTACATATTCTGCAGTGTCAGTGAGACACCTGACAGAATCAATAATACTGCCATCATCCTCCGTACCGTCTTTTCCTTCAGCAGGGAACTGCTTTTCATTCCCGCAAACAATCCCAGAATGGCAATAGGAATCAGCATAAGCGCACTTTTTAGGGTATCAAAGGTAAGCAGATGAAGGGCACTGTACAAAATAATCCGGAATGTATTGTCCGCAATAAATACGGCGCTGATATTGGCCTTGAACTCGCTTCCGCTGTCCGTCACCCGGTCCACATAGACTGCTAGAAGTGCTCCAACGCCAAATAGCCCGCAAAGAACACCAGCTAACAAACCAACTGCTCCAAATGTAAGCCTGGACCTGGGCGAAGATTGGGACAACGGATTCCCCTCTACCCTTTTCTTGTCCCGAAAAAGCATTTCCAGCCCAAAGAGCACTGCCACATTGCCAAATATCACCTTGATATTGCTTACATCTGCATTTTTCAGAAGCAAAGCCCCCGGGATGCAGCCTGCCAGCACAAGGGCTGCCAGCGGCAGATATACCTTATAATCCAGGCTTTTCCTGTTTTTCCAGGTGAGGATAAAATTGGTGGGATACCCGATCAGCAGCTCCACCGGCGAAATATTGGCATTGGCTGCGCCAAAGCTCAAAATCGAAGTAAACACCAGCGTATTTGCAAATCCGCACAATCCCTTAATAAAGTAAGCCGTAAAAGCGGCTATGATCCATAGATACATAACATTTCCTCTCTATTTATGCTCCGTCTTCTGCCTGTACTCTCCCGGAGTGCAGTTCATATATTCCCGGAAAACCTTGCCGAAGTAGCTGCTGCTTCCAAGGCCGCAGGCGTGGCTGATCTCTGTAACGGAGGCGCGGGTTTCCGCCAGCATCTGGCAGGCCATCTGGAGGCGATAGTTCTGGATATACTGCATGGGCGTCATGTGCAGGCATTCCTGGAAAATGCGGAAGCATTCCCGCTCGCTTAGGAACACTGCGGATGCCAGCTGGGAGATGACCAGCTTTTCCGAATAGTGCTGATGAACATAGATCATCAGGTCTTTGATTTTATCGTTGTTTTTGCGCAGTTTGGGAGGCTGTGCAAGAAGAGGAACTGCCTGCTGGAAGATCCGAATCCAGATTTCAGAGAGCACTGCCCGAAGATGAATTTCAAATCCAAACTCCTTTTCGGAAATGTCAAATGCATTCCGGATCATCTTCAGGATTTCCTGGTGAACCGGATTTCCCGGATATAATGCAATCATTTCCGCCTGCGGCACTGTAATAAGCGGCAGTACATATTTCTCTTCAATCCTGCTGCCGCGCCCGCCGGCAATCAGGGACGCATCAAAGATATGGCAAAATTCAACATTCTCATTGATCAATGAAATCCCTCTGGAAGCATGCAGAATATTAGAATTCAAAAGTCCGCCGCTGCCTGCTGGAAAACAGATTTTCCCACTAGGGAGATTGTACTCCACTTCCCCGCTTTCCACATAAAAAAGCTCCACGGCCTTATGCCAGTGCCAGGGCACAAAATGATCCGGATATTGATCCAGCTCTGCCCTTGAAGCAATATAAGGAAAATCCATCCCAAAATCCGGAAGCAACTCCTCCTGGCTTCCTGCATGAAACTGAATCTGCCTGATCTTCTTCATGAATTTCCCCTCTTCTTTCCGTGTATTTGAGCGCCCAAAGGCTGCCTAAATGAATGTCTTTATTCTTCTTATCCTACCCGCATGGAAATCATCTTCGCCTTCATTGCTGCCATAGCGCTTTGCCTGCCGGATGATCTCCATGCAGTCCATATCCGGCATTTTCCAGTCGATCAGACAGATATCAAAAGGCCGCTTCTTCTCATTGGCAGAGCGGACCAGGTCGATGGCCTCCTGTCCGGTAGTTACATAGCGGTTCTGAATTTCCAGGCTGTCTAGGATCAGGGAAGTGCTCTCACAAGTGGCTGGATCATCATCCGAAGAATATTCTTGGTGATCACCATTCCAAGTCCGGTTCCCTGAATGCCCTTCAGACGCTCGTCTTCTGCTCTCTCAAAAGGAACAAACAGGCGCTGCACAAACTCCGGCGTCATTCCATATCCATTGTCCTCGCAGGTAAAAACATATTCAGAGTAAAAAGCAGACCCGGAGGGAATCTCTTTCAGGCCAACAGAAATTTTGAAGGCGTAGGGAATCCCCCACTACGTCCTCGTGGATCACATTGCAGATATCAATGAAAAGCTCCTGCTTCTTGGTGGTGATCAGGCATTCATGAACTCTCTGGGTATCGTCAAGATGCGCCTCTGCAATTGTTGGCATTCTCCGCGGCAGCGTATGACTGTTCTGCCACTGCCACAGCCTTTGCCAGAGATTTCCTGTGCTCTCTCTCATTTGCAACAATATCGTCCACCATGCGAAAGCCCATAAGCACATGCTGTTCATCATCCAAACGCATATATTTCATCTGGCACAGGTGCTTTTTTCCTCGATGATACTCTCATAGGTAAAGCTGTACTCTGGCTTGTAGGAAAGAATCTCTGCTACTTTTTCGTAATCCATTTTCCCAAGCAGGCCTTCCTGGTCTTTCTTCGGTACATGGCTCAGAACATATCACTCACAGATTTCCTCATAGGAAGCAGAGTTTTCGGTATTCAGTTCTTCAAGCTGGATGTCTTTCTCCCACATAAATATATTTCTCTCCTGTATTGCTGCATGGTTTCTCTGGTAACCAAAAAGAGGAATACCATAGACCAATCTATAGTATTCCCCTGCATCATCTTGTATCTGCAACTGGCTGCCATTTCACAGGCCCTATATTGCGTCACAGCCTTTCGACTGCTTTGCCCATTATTTAATTGTGAACTGGATTAGTCCTGGAAAATTATAGCATTAAAGATTTTGTTTTTCAACCAATTTTTTAGATGGCAAGAAGATTCTTAATCGCTTCCATATATACCAGAACTGCCTCTTCCATGCCGGATACAAGAATAAACTCGTCAGCACCATGGATGTGGTAATCAATACCCAGTTTCTCAGGTCCGAATGCGATAATATTCTTCAGGGATTTAGCATAGGTTCCGCCGCCGATTACCATTGGCTTGTTTTCGGTGTCACCGGTTACATCCACGTATGCTTTGTACAGTGCATTGACAAGCGGAGACTCTCTTGGGAAAAACAGAGGATTGCCGATTGTTCCGATCTCAATGCGTCCGTTCTCGTCTTCCAGTCTGCCCTGGCACATTTCGCGCACCTGGTCTGCCTTTAAGGTAACCGGAACACGGATATCAATAGTACAGGAAATCACGCCGTCCTGTGTTTTCACAATGCCGTTGCAGAAGGTAAGGTCGCCGTATTCGTCTGCGAATTTCAGGCCTACACCGGAACCGTCACAGTCTGTGCCAATGTGGCTGTTGTAAAATTTCACGAAGTCATCTTCAAATCCAGCCTCTTCCAGGCACTGGCAGGTTACGCCTGCTGCATTGATTCCAAGTGCCGGTGTGCTTGCATGGGCAGGAACTCCTTTGGCATAGATGGTAAGGGTTCCGTTCTCTTCTGTTACTTTATATTCCTGAAGCTTTGTCTGGGAAAAAGCAGCCTCAAGCTTCTCTTTCAGCCTTGCTTCTGCCGGAATCACGGTGGTGCAGTTGTCGCACACTGCATTGGAAACAAATCCGCCGTTCATAGAAATGATCTTTGTATTCTTGGAGTATGCCATCATAGACATATGCCCTTTTTCGCCGTGGATACATGGGAAATTGGCATCCGGAGTAAAGCCGCAGGACAGCTCTTCTGCTACTTCATTATAATGCTTCATGCATTTGGAGCCAGTCTCCTCGTTGCAGCCCATAATCAGGCGGACACGCTTGTTCAGCTTCACACCGGAATCACGGAGAAGCTTCATTGCATAGAGGGCTTCGATCACAGGTCCTTTGTCATCTGTGGTTCCTCTGCCGTATACGTAGTCCCCTTTGCGTGTCAGCACAAATGGGTCATAAGTCCAGTCACCGCCTACCGGAACAATATCCAGGTGTCCTGCGATGCCGACGATTTCCTCTCCCTCGCCCATCTCTGCATAACCGCAGTAATTGTCCAGATTCACAGTCTTAAAGCCAAGCTCCTGTGCGATCTGAAGTCCCATCTCAAGTGCTTTGGCAGGGCCTTCCCCAAATGGCATTCCCTCTTTTGCCGGAGCAAGCTGGGAATCAATTGCAACCAGCTTTCCAAGATTGGTAAGCATTTCTTCTGATAATGCGTGGATTTCTTCTTTTATAGTACTCATAGCTCCTCCTGATATCTGTTCTGTTATTTCGCTTACTTCTGCCCGGTCTTATGGTTCCCGGGTATTTTTGTTTTTATCAGTTTCATTATAGCAGTGTTGTCAGAAACTGTACATCTAAATTTTGCACGTCACTAAAATACTCCAAAATCCTTGCAGACTTTTGTTGACGCAGGGGTACAGGCTGCAGACGCTGATGACACACCGGGCCAGAGACTGAAAAAGGTTCGCGTTGGCTATCTGATTTATCCAGGTTATCAGGAAGGAGAAGGAAATGCCCCCAAATCCGGATATGGCTATGAATATCTTCAGCAAATCGCCTATTATGCCGGATGGGAATCAATAAAGGAAGTATTTAGGTGGACCTATTTGAAAGCAGTGAGAAACGGTACGCTGATATGAACAGCGGCAAGCTGGACGCCATTGTTTCCACAACAGTTGCAGAAAAAGAGATTTCCAAGTATCTCTGGAATTCCATTTTGAAAATCGGATATTCTCCTTATTATTTGGGAGTGAGCAAGAAAAGCCCGGAACTGTACGCGGAATTAAATAATGCGATCACCAAGATTCTTCAGTCTGACTGGTATTATAATGAGAAGGTTTATCTGAAATACAATGGAAAAACTTCTCCTGCGGCTACGCTTATTCCGGCGATAGAGATTATCCGGCGAAGCGTTCCTTTTCCCGGATAATCTCTTTTTTTACACCATATAAGTATTATGACTTACCGAGCAGTTTTTCCCAGGGTTCATAGCCTTTCATGTAGGAGAAGTCCTCTCCGTCCCGGAATAATGTCAGCAGGTTTTCTTCCATTTCCCTGGTGTATGGGTTTTCGGCGGTTTTGAATTCCATGTGCTGGTACAGCCTGGATTCCCGGAAATCGCATATGGTGTCCACATTTTCCAGAAGCTGCTTTGCTACCTGGAAGGTATCTTCCACATTTTTCTCTGCAGTTACAATATTAAGCAAAGGGGCACATTGGTTATATTTTCCCATGTCAAATACAGCAGCCAGAGTACACATTTTTTCCGCCAGAAATCTTGCGTATGCACCGTTCTTTTCCTTAAGAGCCTTTGCTGTCATAATGGAAAAAGCCAGATTTAAGGTGGTGTATTCTGAAAAAACAGCATTCTCCAGCTTTTCATATGCCTCTTCTGTTTTTCCCTGCTCCATATAGAGTCTGCCCCAGTTTACCTTTTTCATTGGGTCATAGTCGGAAAAATAGTTTAAATATTTTTCTGCCATTTCGTAGTTCTGTTTTCTTAAATAAAATCCAAACAGGGAATCCGCTGCGTGGTGCTGGATGCTCTCGTTCTCATCATTCAGCGCCAGTTCATACCAGGAATTAATCTGGTCATCATACCTGTCCGGATTCTCGCACTCTCCCAGGATTCTTCTGGAATCCAGCATGACCGCGATCTGCCAGATGAGCAGATTGCAGTTTGGGTACTCGTTTATGGTGTTGACTGCCCACTGATAGGTCTTCTCATAGCCTTCCTCGGAAAACATTTTTTCCATTTCCCGGATCAGTTCTTCAATCTCAGCATCTGTAAGATTTTCCCGAAAAGCCAGCAGCGTATCCAGGGAAATATGAAGCAGCCTTGCAATGGGCGCCAACAAATCAATGTCAGGCTTCGAATTGCCGTTCTCCCACTTATTCACAGCCGGCGTGGTCACTCCTAACCGATTTGCCATCTCCTCCTGGGTGAAACCGGATTCTTTCCTGTATTTCTTAATTACACTTCCAATGTCCATTCCTGTTATCTCCTCTAAACGAACTTGTCACCAGCCGGTGACATCATCATATATAAAAATCAGTTACAGCAAAAGCTTTTGTAAGTAAATCATAACAGGATTGCGGACAGGGGACAATTGAATTGTTGTTAAGTAATTTTCAATTTTTTTAACTGGTGGGAAATAAGAAGGGTTTTCAGAGATGCAAATGGGAGGGAATTCATAGTACCATATTTGTATTGTAAAACCAGATAGAAACTGCTATAATTTTGCCAAATACTTTAGAACCTGTTTAAATACTGTAAAATCAGAATTGCGGAGGTGCTGCGAATGAAATTAAAAGATATCTCGGCGGGACCAGACTGGGTTGTATGGATTGCTTTTATAGTATTTGCAGTGTTTTCCATAGTTTTGCTTCTGGGGCGTGGAAGCTGGCTTATTTCCGGATACAATACTGCGTCCAAAGAAGAAAAGGCAAAATATAAAGAGAAAAAATTATGCAGAGTAATGGGAAGCGGAATGGCTGTTATAGCGGTTCTCATATTGATCATGGGTGTGTTTGAAAGCATCCTGCCAGTATTTTTTGTATATATTTCAATATAATGGGAAAGTCAAGGAGAGCGCCGAAGCGCCCTCTTTTTTGAACCAACGAATACTTATTTCCGTGCCACAAGATGCGCCCGAAAGCCTTTCTGCTTCTCCATAGTCAGCACGATGAAACCAGCCTTCTGTGCCATGGAGATGAATTCAGAAGCTTTATGTATTTTTACGTCGCCGTGTCCAACCAGGTTTGCCAGCGGCATTTCCAGATGATTCATCAGCCAGACAATGAAATCAGATAAGGTATAATCACGCAGAACCAGGCGGCCGCCTTTTTTCAGAACGCGATATGCACTATTGAAAAAATCCTGGGGATTCGGATAGTGATGGAAACTGTTGGAGCAAATAACTGCATCAAAAGAACCCTCTGCAAAAGGCAGATTTTCGCTGTCGCCTACGAGAAATTCCGTATTGGAAAGATTTTTTGCCTGAGCCACACGGATCATTTCGGGGGTGAGGTCAAGCCCTACATAATGTTTATCCGGGTATTTTTCATGAAGCAGCTCAATCATCGGTCCTGTTCCGCATCCGCAGTCCAGCACATCGTGAAACTCTTCTTTTTCCAGTTCAGCCAGAATCGGTGGGTAATCATCCTTGCACATTTCATAAATACCAGCATGTCCGCTGTCATAGACTTTTGCGGCCTGCGTAAATTCTTTGATAGAGAGTTTTTTATATTCTTCCGGTGTCATAGCAGTCATCTCCTTCACGTTTATTTTTTCGTTAGATACTACTAACCACATTACCATAAATCCACTGGAAAGTCAAAAATTTTGTTTTCGGTACCGCTAACTTCCGGTTGCAGCTCTATATAAGAGTGTGCTAAACTAAAAGTAAGATAAAACTAACCGGACAAAGCAAGCGAAAAATGATCCAGCAGAAGGAGGAGAAAGAGTATGATCGCACAAGTACTGTTGGAAGGTTTGATACTTGGCATTTTGTTGATGGAGGTATGCGCATTCGGGATTCGAAAGGGTGCTGTAGGGATGGTGCAAGAGATTTCTGGTCAGGCTTCTGGCAGCTGTTTGTGTAATGGACAGATGGCCGTCAGAAAAATCTATGATGAAACTGGCGATGGAAAACAATCTTTTGGCGCATATGGCCCTGGTGCTGGTATTTTTCCGGAATTGCCAGAAGCTGGACCACTACATACTTCCGCTTTTGCTTTCTCATAATTGCTTCAAGATTGTCCCCGCCTTTTGCGATATACTTCACGAACCAGATGTACCGTTTGAAGACCAATTTCCCGTAATTCTTTTTCTGATAAATTCGTAACCTTGATCATAGTGCCTCCTGTATTTATGAGTTAGCTGCAACTCACCATAAACAATCGTTACTTTCAAGCGGTAAAGTGATAGCCGATTACATAACAATGTAGTATTTTCACTTCTCTCTGTATATTTGTTCTATTTTGAACCCTTTGAGTGCCTTTTGCATATCCTAAAATCAGAAGTCAAAAAAGGAGTTCATCTGCATGAGAAATAAAAAATGGATTTCGGCTGCGGCGGCAGTGGTTCTGGCGGTGACGGCGCTGCCGTTTACAGTGACTGCGGGAAAAAATGAGGAGAAAGAGCTTACGAAGGTTACTCTGAATGAGGTTGCGCATTCTATTTTTTATGCGCCGCAGTATGTGGCCATTGAAGAAGGCTACTTCGCAGAAGAAGGGCTGGATCTGACACTGGTGACTGGATTTGGGGCAGATAAGGTTCTGACAGCACTAATCTCTGGTGAAGCAGATATTGGATTTATGGGGGCTGAGGCATCCATTTATGCCTATCAGGAAGGTGCCACCGACCCGGCCGTGAACTTTGCACAGCTCACCCAGAGAGCTGGAAATTTCCTGGTGGCCAGGGAGGAAATGCCTGATTTTAAATGGGAGGACCTGAAAGGCAAGAAAGTTCTTGGCGGACGTAAAGGTGGCATGCATATATCAATGTAAATTATGAGACGATTGTAATTTTGTGTAATTGGGTGGATGGGTTGAATAGTGCAAAGAAAAGAGAGGGGCCTCGGCACCCTCTCTCGATCACAGGCTTCTCAAGTATCTGTAATCTGATCACTGATTGATACTATACGGTGTTTTCAGAAAAAATGCAATAAAAATATAGAAAATTATTAAGCTACCTGTGGATAGTCAATAACAGCAATTTCCTGCATCAGTTTCTTTGCCATATTTACAATCGTTTCAAGTCGTTCAGCAACTTCGTCCGTATAATATTTTTCCCCACACTGCTCACATTCAAGGCATGGAACATTCTTAATTACAATAATGCAATTTTTATAATTTACGACGTGTGTTGTTGTACTATTTACTGTTGTACTGTTTTTACAATACATACACATATCCATCACCTCTTTCTTCGAGTCTTTAAATCATCTTCAAATTTCTTTGTATCTGGATAGTACGCTGTTATGATATATATATTTATATTATCACAACCTGCAACAATATGCAAAATCTGCCCATTTACATTATATCCAAAAATCAGACAGCTTGGATTAGAAAAATCATCTGGATAATCTTCTATGATTTCACCGGTTGCAATTCCATTTTTTACATCGGCACGACTGATATCTCTTTCCTGCATTCGCTGTAAACAATGCTGTGTCCAGAGAATTTTTGATTCAGCACACAATTTTTGATATATTTCTAAATTCATTCGTTCTCTCCTTAACATTGTTGTAATCTATGAATATTATACATCATTTTTTTGCTCATATAATACCTAAATCTAGTTTACAGATGTCCAATTTTCGACTATGATAATTACATGATTATTTGAGGTGGTAAATTTCGTTGCAACCACACACCCTATGGATTAAAAGAGATGCAGGAGCCGCGACGCCTGCCAAATAATCTCAGTATTCAAGCAAGGGTATCCAAAGGGGCGGCACTCCCCTTGGCACACGATTTTCCCTCAGGAAAGTCTAGTGTGTTATACCTTTATGAAATTGTGGCTGCCGGGAAGAAATTCTATATCCTTGCGATTATCCCCAATTCCCGGCATTCTGTGCTGAAAGGTACTCCGTAAAGGAGTTGCCTGAAAGAACAGAACTAAGTCTGAATATTAGCATAACAATGCTGTTATTCAGACGATGCCACATTTAAAGAAAGGTATATCCATACTTCCGTTAGCCATCCTCTGAATTTTTCTCAGATACACTATTGTCACAGATATATTTTGCAAAATTCTGCACCATTGCAAGTCCCTCATCATTCAGATCTGTTGTTTGCCCCATATAATAAGCTACTGCATTTGCTACGTCAGTACTTGTAATATCGGAAGCCGGCTTATCAGGCAATGCATTCCGGATCATCTGTACGGCTTCGGCTGTAGCAACCGCTTTTGTTGGTTCTTTTTTCTGCATACCAGATTTAACATCACGTAATATTGTCATAAATTGAATCTTGATTTTTTCAATGTCTGCTTCATTCGCGCCTATTTTCTGTGAACTTAAAAACTGCTTATCTTTTATAATCTCTTTTCTTTTTGATGGCTTTGCAGTCATCAGATCAGTCAGTTGATCAACAGCAAAATCAATCACCTTATTTCGTGCCATTATACCCTCAGCAATGGTATCATCAAAATAATTTCGAATCATAATACATAATTTTGGAAAATTTTCATGCTCCAATAATCGGTTCAAAATATCTACATCTATTCTTCTGGTAATCAGTCTCGTTACCGATTCTTCCGACAGTCCAAGTTCCGATATATCATAACTTTTGGGTGAAGTGATCTGAGTGATTCCAAGCAGATAATCTGTTGAAACATGAAAAAACCTGGCGACATCTATTACAATGCTTATATTAGGATTTTTTGTTTCACCGCTCTCAATACGACTGATTTGCGAATGAGTCACATGAAGCTGATCGGCTAACTGTTTTTGGCTTAAATCATGGTCTTTCCGCAAATTACTTAATCGGTATGCCAGACTTGTTTCATCTTCTATTAAATCAGATTTCCCCATTGTTTTGTCACCTCCTAAACTACTTCCATTATATCTGTGCCTGTGCAAATTTGCAATTTTTTATCAAATCGTATTCTTGATTTTCATTGTACGTGAATAAATCAGGGGTGCGATTTTTTCATGCTAAACTGTCAACATGATGGATCAGACAGAACCTTGAAAACTAAATGACCGTTCCGGAACTTTATAAACCGCCACGATTTTCTGATTAGAAAAGAGCGCTCACAAAGAGACGACACAGCGCCGAGAAGGGTTGCCTGTCTGGAAAGGAACTGGATAAAACGGCACAGCTCTAAATTCAAACTTAAATCAGGAGGAAAATAGAATGAGATTATTTGAAACAATAAAAGAAACTGTAACAGTCGGACAGGCTGCAGAATATTATGGCATGAAAATTGGAAGAAACAACATGATCTGTTGTCCATTTCATAATGACCATCATCCAAGTATGAAACTGAATACCACTTATTACTACTGCTTTGGTTGTGGTGCAACCGGAGATGTGATTCAGTTTGTTGCAAATCTATTCGGACTGAGTAACTATGAAGCCGCCAAGAAAATTGCTGTAGATTTTGGTATTACACCAGATAATCTGCCAGTAATAGCAGCTCTGAAAAAGCCAGAGTACATGGAAACAAAGAACAGACAGAAAGAATTATGTGAATGTCAGAAAATGGTATGTGAATATCTTCACCGTCTGGAAAAATGGAAAGCACTGTATGCACCGGAACGACCGGATTTACCTATGGACGAACGATTTGAAGAAGCATATGAAAGTCTGAGTTATATCGAATATCTGGCAGACTATCTGACCTTTGCAGATGAAGAGGAAGGTTTTGAAGTTGTAAAATCCATGAAAGAAACAGGCTATCTGGAAGATTTGAAATATCTTTCAGGACCTCGTGATGAGGAGGATACATATGAAGAAGCAGCTTAGTAACTATCCAGTTTGGTTTGACGGAACCAATATCAATGAAGCTGCCTTTTGTGAGGAATTTCTCCATACGCATAAAATACTCTTTGCCAACAATGCATTTTTTACTCCGGAGGGGCGGATTACTGATGATCTGCCCCTTCGTGGGGAAATATTCGAAAGTCTGAAACAGACCAGTTATGTGAAATCCATTGTTACTGCTCAGGGAAAAATGGACTTGGAACGTAAAGGAAAGCAAAGTTACCAGGGGTGGCTTTTTTCCAGACTGCTTGCATTCAGTAATGGTGATTTGCAGGCATTGTATGACCGGAGTGATGGATTTTACCGAAGGCAATTAGTACTGACAACAAAGGAGAAACCTACTGATCGTGTAGATGATCCCTATCTGGCAGAAAAAATGAAGAATGAAGCCGAAAGTATTTTTCTCTGGGCGTTTGAAGGACTACAACGGTTAGTCCGTCAGGATTTTAAATTTACAGAAAGTCCCCGCATCAAGGCGAATCGTGAAAATGTGAAACGAGACAATAACAATGTACTGGAGTTTTTAGAATCAGAAGGATACATTCGTTTTCAGCCAGAAGCAAGTGCAAGTTCCAAGGAACTGCATGAGAGCTATCGTCTCTGGTGTGAAGAAAATTCTATGACTGCATTAAAAAATCGAAGTTTCTCAGATGCTATGATTGCAGTTCAGACAAAATACAATCTGGTACGTATGTACATAGTGATTCAATGCAAATTACACATTATATATTTTTCAGGCTGGCTGTCGGAAGTAGCATGACAATTAGCCTGTTTTTCGGAAAGGAGGAGATACAAATGCAGAAAGCACAATACGGCATTTTAAGGCTTGCAAAATACAAAGGACCTGAAATCAGCAATATTGAAGCACATAATGAACGGAAAAAAGAAAAATATGCCAGCAATCCGGATATAGATAGCAGTCGAAAAAATCTAAATTATCACTTGATTGAGCCAGTCAGAAAGTACCGGGCAGAATCGAATCGACTGATTGAAGAATACGGATGCCGGACACGCAAAGACAGTGTACGTGTTGTTGAAGCTTTGATTACTGCCACACCAGAATTTTTCAAAGGTAAGAAAAAGAGCGAAATCAGAGCGTATTTCCAAACAGCTTTGGAATTTATAGAGAAATATCAAGATTCAAAAACAATCCTTTCGGCTGTGGTGCATATGGACGAGAAAACTCCACATATGCACCTTTCTTTTGTCCCGATAACCCAAGATGGGAGGCTCTGTGCAAAAGAGATTCTTGGAAATAAGAAAAAGCTGACCTGGTGGCAGGATGAGTTCTGGAAACACATGGTAGAAAAATATCCAGATCTGGAACGTGGAGAAGCCGCCAGCATGACCGGGCATGAACATATTCCACCACGACTTTTCAAAGAAGCAGCACATCTAACCAGACAGGCCAAGCAGATTACGGATTTACTGGAAAATACAAATCTCTTTAATGCCGATAAAAATACAGATAAAGCAGTGGAACTTTTACAGAAGTTTTTCCCCGCAATGGAGAACTTTCAGACACAGGTTCGGAAATATGATAAGACGATTAGTTCCTTAAAGTCAGATAATGTATCATTAAAAAGGCAGACACAGGATTTGAGCAGACAGGTAAAAGAAGCAACGTCCAGCAGTATACGAAAGAAAATGGATGATGCCAGGCTCAGAGCTGACTATGAAAATCTCCAGAATCTGATGGATTGTATTCCACCAGAAATACTGGAACTGGCAAAACGAGGACAATTAACCCATTCAGACCGTGAACGGTAAAATTATTTTAAAGTGGACAGACACGAAAACTGTCCACTTTTTATATGATAGTTATAGAAAATTTAAAAGAAAGGATGTGATAACCTTGCGGAAGCCAACGTATTATCTCTGGCGTACCGATTTTTCTTCACAGGAAGAATTTGAAGCTGAACGTAAGAAATATGCTGATATTGGCTTCAGGGTTGTCACATTTCTGGATGGAGATTCAAACACTAATATTCATGATGGTATTAAAGCACTGGTTAAAAATCACTGGGATAGTGTATAATTTAACCAGTTTTTGTTTTCAGAGCCGCCGCTTCTTTTTTGCGTAATTCTTCTGTAAAATGGAAGTTATCTATTTCTCCTCTTCGTTAAGACCTAGTACAGCGAATATTACTTGCTATCCCTGATACCTTATTCTTTCTACCAGCGTTTCCTTTTTCAGATTACTGCTTAAAACACAGGAAAGTACAATCTGCAACAGACCGACCAAAAAAATCATAATAAAAATTGGTACGATTGGAACATGATAGATATTCATTCCAAATATTCCATTATGTTTTGCATAGGAAAAAAGTGCATAGCCGAGCGGCAGACCAATGATCAAAGCTACGCATATGGTACCAACCGTAAAAATCAGTCCCTGTAACTGCAGGCATAAATTTAATTGTTTATTTGTCATACCCACAGCCTGTAATATACCATATTCCTGCTTTTTTGTCGTAATATTCATGATCATGGTATTCGCCATATTCATAAACCCGATGAGTCCTACAATAGCCATAAACAGATAACAGCCAAGCTTCATCATGCTGCTTGCAAATTCGGCAGATTGTAACTGCGCATGATAAGTATCCATTTTTATATGCGAAGTATTAGAAATCAAAGTATTCAGACTTTGTTCTACAGATGCCACATCTTTTTTATCACAGTCCACCCACAGATAGCCATAGGCTGTTCCTCTCGGATTCATGGAACGATATACACCTTCCGGAATGACAAGATAAGTGTCCGCACTTACAAAAGATCCTGCAATCTTTCCCTGATAGGTATAGCTTCCACTTCCATTCTCAAAGTCAAATGCAATGGATTCACCCGGAGCATATCCATCTTGTTCCATCCACGTTGACCAGCCAAAGAAAATATCACCATTCTTTACCGCCTGATCATAGTCCATAGAGCCAATATCCCCTTCTTGGCGCATAAAATCAAAATCCTTTTTACTCACAATAGTAGCCGGAAATCTTGTTCCGTTCAGATTTACAGAGACAATCTCTCTCGTCATGACATCTGTTACTCCCGGAATGCTTTTGATTTCTTCAATCAGCGAATCATTCAATGGATCATCCGTCAGAATCGTATCCAGATTATTCTCCGGATATCTTTCATCATACTCAGCAGAATAGTCAAGCTGCAGTTCAAATTGTCCATGATTAACGGAAAGACGTGCTTCATGCTCCGTGTCAATATTTCCCACATAATTAGAGATAATCACAAACAATACGCAAGAAAAACCCATTGTGAGGATAGTACCAATAGTTCTTTTGGGATTACCCGTTACATTTGCCATTGCCATAGAAAACACGGTGACATTTTTTCTGCCATTTCGTTTTCCTTTTTTTTGTGTTTCTGCATTTTCTAAATACCGTGTTGCTTCGATAGGTGAAATCCGTGAAACAATTTTCATTGGTTTACGCAGTGCCAAAGCAACGGTAAGAAATGATACGAAAATACAGAGAAGCATAACAGGCAGGGAAAACAGAGGCACCTGCTGATTTTGAACTCCCATAGAGCCAGTTCCGGTTGATACAAGGTTCCCCTGTTCTACCAGCCAGTTAAAACCGCATTTTGCAATCAGAAAGCCCAAAAGCAATCCAACTGGTATTGAAAAAAATGTCAAAAAAATGCCCTCTCTGAAGATCAGTTGTTTCATCTGCTTTTTTGTCGCTCCCAGAGCCTTGATTTTTCCATACTCCTGTATCTTGTTGGCAATACCGACCTGAAAAATATTATAAATAACCACAACAGAGAAAAGTACAATTGCAAGAATCAAAACCCCGCATACCGCAATCGTTTCATAACTCGGCTGCAAGACCCATTGCAAATAGAGATCATTGACTATAACGTTTTTTTCTTCGATTCCACAAGCTGCTGCAATCTGCTTTATAACCGAATCAATATTATTCATAGATACATTTGCAGAATCATTTAAAGTAAAATAAATATTATACTGTCTGTCATTATCTGCGACGTGCTCATCATAAAACTCCTGTGACCCGAAAGCAACATAAGATGCCT
>NZ_JACOOT010000009.1:0-141047 GCF_014287535.1 Blautia segnis
GGCAAAGACAAAAAAGTAGAAAAAACACCATGAAAAAATGACAAAACAGAGAAGCCGCAATCCAGCATAAACACTTGGATTGCGGCCATTTTTAACCTACTTTACCTGCAAAAGTCAGGTTATAGCTAAATCAGCATGTATTGTCAAGATGACAAACTGTCGTTTCCCAAACTTTTCCCGCAAAAAAAGATGCCGTGGAATCATTTTTCAACGATCCCGCGGCACCTTCCAAGCTATTCACTTATTTCACCTTTTCTCCCGGGTCAGACTTCCCGACGAAAGGAAAAATCATTAGCCTTCAATGGCAATATGTTTCTTCTCTTCCACTGCTGGTTTCGCTTCTTTCTTCGGAACGAACAGTTTCAGAATACCATGCTTAAATTCGGCCTTAACATCCTCCTGCTGAATATCCTCGCCTACATAAAAGCTTCGGCTGCAGGCACCTGCGTAACGCTCCCTGCGGATATAACGTCCGGATTCTTTTTCTTTCTCATCTTTATCAAGGCCTTTCTCTGCGCTGATGGTCAGATAACCATTCTCCAGAGAAGCTTTAATCTCATCCTTGGTAAATCCAGGAAGATCTACAACCAGCTCATAGCCATTGTCCATTTCCTTAATATCAGTCTTCATCACATGACTGGCTCTCTTGCCATAGAGCTTCTTCTCTGTGTCTTTAACTGCTTTATCATCATAATAGAATGGAAAATCATTAAATAAATCATCAAATAAGTTTTCTCCAAAAATACTAGGCATTAACATAAGTCATCTCTCCTTTTTATATATGCTATTTACCTTGTTTCCTGGAACTCAGGTGGTGGAGAATTCATAGAGCTTTCATTTCTTTTCTCTCTTTTTATCCTCTTCCTTTGTTCTAGTTGTAATATAGCACTTGTTATTAGCACTGTCAAGAGGTGAGTGCTAATTATTTTGTGAAGATTTTGTGAACGCTACAAGCCATGCAAAATGGTGAAAATAACGCCCCGCAAGTTTACTTGCGAAGGCGTTTATTTTTGCTATTTTATAGGGCGACAGCCCTACAGCGAGGGAATTCTTTCCCGAGCTGTGCATGGCGTATCTCACAGCTTCACAGGGATTTTCACTTTCTTTCGCACTCGATTTTCTTGATTTAACCACATTTTTACGACAAATCTTTGGAAAAATATATTCGTCTGATTTTCTTACCACATTTTACGACAACGACTTATGGTTTATACCACAGCAGGTACGGTTTCCGGCAGGTGCATTTTAGACATTTCATTCTCCACATGAGACTTTTCTGCAATATGATTGTAGACATTCATGGTGATCTGTGCATCTGAATGGTCTTCGCTACGGTCGGCGCTAAACGGATGTCCATTCTTTGTATTGAAGATGAATCCACTGCGTCCTCCAATCTCCACATTACTCTGCAAACCAAGCATCAGATTCAGTTCTCTCTGCTTACGGAACGCATCATATACCATCTGCGTCATAGGAATATCTCTGATATCTGCATCCGTTTTGGTTTCTGAATTATGGAAACAATATCCTTCACCGCCTTCATAATACACAAGCTGTCCACCTACATGAATCTCCCGGTTCTTCATATCCACATAGACTTGTTGATGAATCAGCTGTTTTAAGGCCTTTGTCATAGCATTTGATTTTATATGTGTTTCGATATTTTTCACGAAAGTGGCAAAAAATATCTGACTGCGAATGCCCTGACTTAATTCAAAACGAAACTCCTGTACGCTTTTTGTACGATACTCAGAAAAATGTTCGTTCTGATAGGGCAGAATCTTCATGGCACAGTAACTGATGTTAATCAGATTGACAAGCATTTCAATCCCTTTGCAGCTTCGCACCATATAGTTACAAAAAGACCAGAACGTTTTCTGTTCATAGTAGCTTGTTTCAATATTCCTAATGCCGATATCGGTATTATGTTCCACCGGAACGAGTACAAAAACAGCGGAATATATTTCATCCTGTCACTTCCTGTCTGGTTTAATGGTTCTTTTTCCTGCCAGGCACAGAAAATCTGCAAGTCTTCCGGGAAAATGGTGCTGAAAAACAGGCGTTTTGTACCGTGTTCTTTTTCAGTAGCGGTCACATAAGCCTGAATTTCCCGACATCCAAAAAGGTTGGTGATCACACGGTGTGCTCCGATATAGTAATCTCCGATCTTTTCATTGGAAAAAGCAAAATCTGTTTCAACAGAAAGTCTCTTCCCATGTTTGGCGGGACGTCCTCTGCGGCCGGTATGTGCAGAAGCATACATGACAGAATCAATCCTGGCATTGCCGATAAGATCCAGATTCAGGTATTCATCAACGATTGAAACCAGATTTCGCTTTGTGTACCAGCTGTCACAGAGGATAATAACCTGCTTTTTCTCCTGAAATTCAGGCATGACCTGACGGATCATGGATGCAGCAAGTTCCAGCTTTGATTCTTTTTTCTGCCACATGCGATATCCAAGAGGAAGTGAAAGATAAGATACCCTGTCATTCTTCCATACAGGTGTGCAAAGCATAATACTTACAAAGCAGTGTCCATTCAGATAATTGGAACCATTATGTGCGGCATGGTCAAAGAGTTTTGAAACATTCTCAAACCGAGTTCCTGCCTTTGCTACCATGGTATCATCCACACAAAGAAATATCGGCTGTGTTGCCAGTGAATCCGGTATCATTCTCAAAGCAACTTTAGCTGTGATATTCATAAAGTGGGAATAATCAACTTATGCATAGGAACATGCGTGGTAAAAGGTATTGAGGGATTTTGTGGTAATCCCAGACAAAAAGTGCTGATATAAAAATCGAATGGAATGTACAGATTCCAATGTTAGTATTGATAAAACGAGTAAAAACAAAGTATCTGCTGTTGGAGCAAAAAAAGTTTCAAAATAAATCAAAAAATATTTGTGAAGTCTACCAGTCAGAGTCTTTTCGTTGTATAATGTCTTTGTCGTACAGGGTCACTTTCCTTTGTAATGTTTTGGAGCAAACTCATTATACATCAGAAAGCCCTGTACGATATTTTTTTATGAAAAAGTTGTAAAGTGGTGGTCATATTTGTAAATAGCCATTGTCTCTACAGAATATATTGCTGCAAATATAAAGTCTCCATCCATAATTTATTGCTTTTTGCAATTGAAGCAGGGGACTTAACTGATTCAGTTAATATATCTACAATAACAGATAAATTTATATCATCCGGATGAAATATTATATTTCATTTTTCACGTTAATGATATAAAATTATCAATGTAAATATCAGAGCATATTTGAAAAATCATTCTCAATCCTTTTCAAATATGCTCCGGAAAGGAACTTTTATACCAATGAAAACCAGGATTCAGGATATGACCTCCGGTTCGCCGGGACGGTTGATCATTCTTTTTGCAATTCCCCTGATGTTGGGGAATATCTGTCAGCAGCTTTATACAATGGTGGATACCATGGTCGTTGGCCAGATTGCAGGTGTAGAGGCTCTTGCAGCACTGGGCGCTGTTGACTTTCTGATGTGGGTTGTCACAGGAATATCCACCGGACTCACCCAGGGATTTTCCATTCAGCTTTCCCAGTATTATGGGGCAAAGAATTTCGAAAATCTGCGTAAATCTCTGGCACACAGTTATCGGCTGACCGCATTCATCGCAGTGGGAGTATTCATTCTCAGCCAGTCCTTTGCTTCACTGATATTAACAGGACTGCATACACCTTCCAATATTATCGGAATGTCTCTGTTATATCTGCGCATCATTTTCTGTGGAATCCCGGCCACAGCCGCCTATAATATGTTTGCCTCTGCCCTAAGGGCTATGGGAAACAGCAAAACACCACTGACTGCAATGATCATCGCATCTGTGCTGAATGTTTCACTGGACATCCTTTTTGTGGCAGGCTTCGGATGGGGTGTTGCAGGAGCAGCAATCGCAACTGTAATCGCACAGAGCTTCTCTGCTGTTTACTGTTTCCTGATTTTACGCAGAATTGATATCGTTCATCTGACCAAAACAGATTTTATGCCTGCCTCCGGCATGAATGCCCGCCTGATGAAGCTTGGCATTCCTGTTGTATTCCAGAATATCATCATCGGTGTGGGCGGTCTGGTAGTCCAGTATGTGATCAATGGCTACGGTTTCCTTTTTGTGGCAGGATTTACAGCTACAAATAAGCTTTATGGTCTGCTGGAAATGGCAGCTATTTCCTATGGATATGCCATCGTTACTTATGTGGGACAGAATCTGGGAGCCGGAAAGATTGACAGGATCAGGAAAGGTGTCCGCAGCAGTATGCTGCTTTCCCTGCTTACCTCACTGATCATTTCTGCTGCCATGTTTTTATTTGGAAAAAATATTCTCTCACTTTTCATTTCAGGTGAACCACAGCAGACACAGCAGGTACTGGCAATTGCTTTTAAATACCTCTCTATTATGGCTGCCATGCTCTGGGTTTTGTACTTCCTGTACGTGTACAGATCTGCACTTCAGGGGCTGGGAGATACCTTAATGCCTATGGTAAGTGGTATGGCTGAATTTGTCATGCGTATCAGTGCTGCACTGATCCTTCCCCATTTCATCGGACAGGACGGTATTTTCTTTGCAGAGATCGCAGCATGGAGCGGAGCCACTATGATTTTATGCATCAGCTATTATGTGCGGATGCATAAATATAATTATAGCAATCCTCTTAATTAATGCATTTGAGACAGTTCAGCAGAGTGCAAAAGACAACATGATTTCACCCCAAAAGAAACGGCTACAAACCCAGTAAATATGTGATAACATATCAATGGGCATTGTAGCCGTTTTATCATCTTGCAACTTTTATTTCTTCCGGATACAAAGATTTATGGATACATTCTCCATTGCACCATACCTGGAATCCTTTTTCCCGGTGATATTTTTCTCCGGTTTTATCATAGATAATGCTCAGTTCTTTTTCCTGGCATTTTATTTTTTCCAGTCTGTAGCAGGACCATTCATCCGGAATCGTAGGCCGTATACGGATTTCTCCGTTTTCCATTACACCGCTTTTCAGATAGCGCTTTATCAACTGTACCACACGTTCATCTTTTACATTCTTCCGGAGAAGATTTATGAGAATTTCATGATTAAGAGTATCGAAGTACTTTGACAAGTCAAGGACTACAGCAAATGTATAGCCTTGTTCGGCATACTCCTTAACCTTAAGTATTGCATCTTTTGCACTTCTGTTCGGACGATAGCCATAGCTACCATCTGCAAACAGCGGTTCATAGATTGGCACTAACTGTTGGGTTATTGCCTGTTGAAGTGTACGGTCTATCACTGTTGGTATGCCAAGCTTTCGCACACCACCATCTGGTTTTGGAATCTCAACTCGTCTTACTGGAGACGGAGTATACTTTCCACGATAAATGCGGTCGGTTAACTCTTGTTGATGTTCCTTTAGATATGGAAGAGCCTTCTCAATGGTCATGCCATCAATTCCCGGCGCTCCCTTGTTTGCCTTAACTCTCTTATATGCTCTGTTAAAGTTGTCTTTATACAGTATCGCTTCCAAAAGTCTCGGCTGTGCACTGTCTCTTTCTTTCCATATCCGATTGAATGACCTAGACGCTTTCACATACCCTTCATGTTCCGCATTATCTCTTTGCGAACAGCCATTGTTTTCAATGTTTTCTGCCATAGACGGTCATTCCTCCCTATATAGTCAAGTCTTTTTTCCTTGAAAATCAAAGATTTTTTAGTGTTTCATCAATAAATATCTCAGAAGAAGGAGCCATAGGAATGGACATTTCTCTGTATCTGGTACGAAAATAGTGGATTTTGGGTGCACGAAGTAAAACGTCTTCTTATTTCGTTTTACATGGCCTTGTGTGTACCCATCCATCTACGGCAGCGAACCTCCCATGTCTACCAGGATCATCAGTCTATGCCGAGTCCTAACTTGTCGGGTAGAAACACCTATTACTAAGTATATCCCCCACAGATCCGTACGTGCCCAATTCAGGCATACGGCTCTTCACGACACTTATGCCTCAGATTATCCATATAGGCTCACATAAATACGTGGTCTTACTATAGGATGCTCCTTCAAAAATTGATTGAATCCATCCCATGTATAACTTTTCCTCTGACTACGCCTATTCATCCAAAAATAAAGAATCTGAATAACTCTCTTACGGAAGTTATCCATCATTTGATAGTTATCACTTATTCCATAATAATGGTAATACCCGATTAAAATCTGATTTACTTTTGCAAGAATATATTTCTTCTTTTCAAATCTCATGTCGCGTATAGTGATATTCATCTGTTTACATTTCTTCCGATATTTCTTATTGGCAGTTTTATGTTTTACTCTGAAATTACCGTTTCGGCTTTTGGAACAATAATGAGTGAAGCCTAGGAAGTCAAATGTTTCTGGTTTGTTCCCCTGTCTTTTAAGGTTATCAGCAGTGAATCGACCAAAATAAATTAATCGAGTCTTTGATTCCTCTAAGGACAGCCCGAAGTGATTCATCCTTCTCTTAAGATGTTCATAAAAGAGTTCTGCGTCATTCTTATATTGAAAGCAGCACACAAAATCATCCGCATAGATAACTATGTCTGCATATCCTTTTAGCGGTGGTCTTATTTTCTCATTAAACCACCATATAAGAACATAATGCATATATATGTTCGCAATTATTGGTGAACATACGCTTCCCTGTCCGGCACCGAATTCGTCAACATAAAATTCTCCATTCTTAAGAATACCTGCTTTGAGCATCTTTTCTACCAGTCGGAGCACACTGCTGTCTGTAATTCTTGATGAAATAAATTTCATTATCCAGTCATGATTCAAATTATCAAAGAAGCCTTTTATATCGGCATCCAGTATATAATTCGTCTTATGTCCTTCAATCATGTCATTTAGCATTCTTATAGCTCCATGGCAGTTGCGGTTTGGTCTGAAGCCGCACATATTACTGTAGAAGTGGGGTTCAAAGACCGATTCCAAAACTTTCCTAAGTGCTTCCTGAACCAGTTTATCTTCATATGAATAGATACTAAGAGGTCTGGTCTTACCATTCTCTTTTGGCATTTCCACTTTACGTGCTGGTCTAGGCCGATAGCTTTTATTCTTAAGCTTCTCCACTAGCTGTTTTAGATTGTTATCAAGATTTGAGTTATATTCTTCTTTTGAAATGCCATCAATCCCGACCGCTTTTCTGCCATCCATTTTGTAGTGGCATTCTTTAAGCATCTCAATGTTAATCAAATGCCCAATAGAATTAAATTTCATTTCTGGATGTTGTTTTGATAATTCTGAGATTCTCTCAAGTTTTGTTGTCATTATTTGTCCTACCTCTGAGTGTAGATAATGTTTCCCTTTTGATATGATGTCGTGTGGCTGGATATATGTTATCCGTTCTCGACTTCCCTCCAGTGGCATTATCCACCTTCATTAGTACTATTCGGCCATCCGACTACCTATACTCCATTTGATTTCCTTTTCTCATTCGTACGTCATACCTGTTAACACAGGAAAGTATAGGTTCTCCCCAGGTAACATACAGACATTGTAAAACATGGCTGGCTCTCAGACTCCGCCGTAGCATATGCTTCCTAACCCAAACAGAAACATACGTATTGTCTTCCGTCCGAAAGAAAACGTCGACCTACGGGTTACGTAGATTTCGGAGCTCAATCACTTTCAGCCCTATTTCCTAACTGTTTACACTTAGAATACATCGTTACCTCTGTATCCCCAAAACTCGCTACCAGTGGTGCGGCTACACCTTACTGGATGAGATTTCCACTCATTAATCTGTATGCCCTTCTGGGCGTACCTCTCGTCCCGCCTGTCCATAACCAGGGTGTCAGCTCAGCTCCTTTACAGGGTCATGCCCTCTGGAATATATTCCTGCCGACTACTGGCTCATTCTTTGTTTGTTGTATTACTGACTTCTTTCCTGTAACAGCACCTTCCGATGGACGCTTTCCTGTTACATTCCATTTACTTCTTAATTCCAGCTATCATGGCTGGTCTCAGCCTTCCAGTTCCCTCTCTGAAGGACTCAGACCGGCCATGATACACTGTTTCTTTCTCTTTATGCTGCTGGCTGTATTTCTGGTCTTACGATGTCATTCAGCATCTTCTGACCATCATAATCTACACCTTTGGTTAGTATCGTATAAAATATCCGGATCAGCTTACATGCCACCGCTATCACTGACTGCATCTTTTTCAATGGATTTTTCTCCCTTGTCCGGTAATAACTATGGATCTCTTTGAACTCCTTGTTTTTTCCGATCACGGATATCGCAGATTCATACAATGCATATCTCAAACGCTTTCTTCCTCTGTGACTGATCCGGCTTTCTCCGTTGTGTTTCCCGGAGCTGTCCGCAACAATCGCATAACCGGCAAGCTTCTGCACCTGCTTTGGATTATCAAAACGTCCAATGTCTCCTACTTCTGCAATAAAGCAGCTCACCGTCTTTATCCTTATCCCATTGATCTTCATCAGCTTATCTATATAGGGAATCTCAGAAAGCGTTTTCTCTATCTCTTCCATAAGTTCATCCATCCGTTTCTTATATCCTTCGTAATCTTCCAGCAGGTTTCGGATCTCTTTTCTGGCACTTCTTGGTGCTTCCGTATTTCCGATGCTGTGCTCCGCTGCTGTTACCAGGGTCGTTGCCCTCTTAATCCCAGCGCCTTTCAGCCTTGCATCTCTCCATATCTTGTTTACACCTTCCACTCCAAGTTCCCTGATATCACAGGGCATCGGTGCCTGTTTGATTACCATCAGTCCGCTTACTGCATCCGGATTCCTGTAAACGTCTTTGATCTCCGGAAAATAAATGCTGAACCAGCGGGCCATCCTGTTTTTGATCCTTGTGATCTCTTCCTGTGTCTGAATTCGAAGGTTAGACAGATTTCTGATCTCTGCATAGATCCCGGTTGGAATATATGGATATGAGAATCTTCCTTCATTTACCAGACCTGCAATTGTTTTTGGATCTTTACGGTCATTTTTACTTGGATTATTGTCATCCAGCTCTTTGGATTTCTTGACATGATGCGGATTCACATGTACCGGCTTCATTCCCTGTTCCTGCAGGTACGCTCCAAGGTTCAGCCAATAGTGACCTGTTGGCTCCATTTCTGGAATAATAACTTCCATTCCGTGTTTCTCTGCTATATCGTCCATCCATTCTTTGAATGCTGCAAATCCAGCTTCATCGTTACTGAAAGCAAACGGCTTCTTTGAGTACTCATAATTGCGCCAGCTAAAAGCCCTTGCATAATGGGTTTCACTTCCCACATCAATACCAATGATTAAAGTTTTTTCCGTAATAGATGCAATTTTTGCGTTCTGTGTGTTATAATTCATTTCAAGTACCTCACTGTTTAATAAGATTTTTTACTAACCGTGCAAAGTCAGTAATCTTATTTTACTCTGAGGTATTTTTTTCTCAACCTTCTTTCTCGGAATTCCTTATATTTAAATTATACAAGAAGCTCCTTTCTGCTACAATATATTTATGGTTAATAACCCTTACAGCCAGTAAGGAATTATCCATCTTGTTGCTTAAGCTGTATAATGATGGAGCAATAGGTATGTGTAATTTCCGACGTTTTTAAATCAATCAATACAAAACACTTCAAAATGTAATTGTAAAAAACAAGATCAATGTAATAATCTTCTTTTTCAGTTCGAATATGCTGTTGTCTCGCTACAAACGCATATCCTTTCCCCAACTCCATGAGAAATTTTTGAATATGCGTGATAATTCTCTGCTCCAATTCGCTTTCTGTAAAGTCTGTATTAGAAGATAATCCAAGAAATTCTGCTATTACTGGATTTTTGATAAATTCCAGCTTATCAGCCTGATAAGAAGCTGTCAGTTCTTTCATTTCTTTTTCAACAGGTTCTACATTTTGAGACATGAGCATTCGGTAATAATACTGTGAAGAAATATTCCGTTGCAAAGTCCGAACTGACCATGTTTGCTCCTGTGCTTCTTTTGCATACCATGCCCGTGCCTCTGCTGATGTTTCCTGAAGCAAAATTCTATAATGTGTCCATGACAAGGGACGCCCAGACTTTGGACGCAGTGAGTCCAAAATTTGAGGAAATTCCTGATGAAATTTCACATATTTATACAGACTACTAAAATCAAAACCTTTACCATATTTTTCTTTTAATTCTGCTGATAGCTTTTTCATAGTTTTTTTGCCATAGTCCGCTTTTCCATTTTCATTCAGACACTCTATAGCAATTCGTTTTCCCAACAACCAGTTCCTTTGAACCAGAATTGTATCGACAGCCGTGTACGCAATACTTTGTGCACTCTCCACGATTTCGCATGTATCAGCAAATAAATCTCCTGTTTCATGATAAGCAATCATACTTTTATTTAATTTTGGACTCGGTGAATCCAAACTTGTTTTTTCTTTTTCAGAATGTTTTTTTCCATCAAAGCAACCTCCTTTTCGATAATTGTTGCGACACTGTCGCAACTTTTCCATTTTGAAGTTCCAGATTGACACCCCAAAACGATTTCTTTAAATCTCCAAAATCTATGTTCTTATTTTACCCCAACTCTTTCATTCTGCCTACTGCTATTTCATGTTCACATATAATAATGATGTCGCAATCCACGACCTCATCGCCTTCATTTAAACATAAATCAATTCCTTGAGAATAATCTCTTCTGCAATCGCTTTGTGTTGATTAGCAGCTCTTACCCAGACCATCTGTTCACCTGACTTATAAGTAAGGTTCGAGATCAGATATCCATTTACATTCGTGTACGTTAATTTCATTTTATTAGCACTCTCCATTTCTCATCATTTTTTGACCACAAATTTACGACATTTACGACAAATCTGACACTGCTTTACAATACCAGACAAAATGACTGATGCCTCGGAAAGCCTGTAAAACAGGCACTTCCAAGACACACAAAGCAGGACAAAAATCGACTTCCATTATCAAGAGGTGAGTGCTAATTATTTTGTGAACTCTTTGTGAATTTGTGATTGTTTGTGATTTGTGATTGTGAATGTTCACAGATATTGTTCAGCCTTCCGGAACAGGCAACAAACTGGGACTGGTTCTCTGAAAAGATTATAAATGCCGGAAGACCAATCAAGGCATTGAACCTTTTTGCCTATACCGGATGTACAACACTTGCAGCAGCTGCTGCCGGAGCAAGCGTAACGCATGTAGACGCATCCAAAGGTATGGTTGCATGGGCAAAAGAAAATGTAGCTTCTTCCGGATTATCTGACAAGCCAATCGGCTCCCTGTTATAATACCCATCAATACGCATATACTATCTATATCTCTATCCTCATTGAACAAGACAACTTATTCATAATATTGTCTTGCGCACAAGACAATATTTTCTAGAAGCCAATGTCAACTATTGCTTTGTTGGTATCAGAAGAACCGGAAAGTCATATATGATGTATCAACAAATAAAACAATTAGAAGCCGATGGAATTCCCTTGTCCCAAATTATTTATGTAAATTTTGAAGATGAGCGTCTTTTGGAAATGACTGCTGAAGATTTAAATCTCATTTTAGAAATTGGATTAGAAATATCCTAAACTGATATCAAGCCATATTTATTTTTAGACGAGATTCAAAATATTAACGGGTGGGAGAATTTCGTTCGCAGAATTGCAGATATGAAGTATCGAATCAATATTACCGGCAGTAATAGTAAAATGCTAAGCAGCGAAATAGCTTCCACTTTAGGTGGGCGTTTTGTTATTATGAATATTTATCCATATTCTTTCTCTGAATATCTTATTGCAAATAATATGACAAAGAATTACCTGGATGTTATTAGCACCAAAGACAGAGCAGATGTCCAAAATCAATATAACAAATATGTAACCTATGGAGCATTTCCAGAATTAGTTGAGATAAGAAATAAACGAGCTTTTTTAAGCAGTATCTATCAAACTGTATATCTCGGTGATATTATAACCAGAAATAAAATCACCAATAATTTTGCAATAAGGCTAATCCTAAAGAAAATTGCAGAATCTGTCACAAAACCTTTATCGTATAACCGACTGACTAATATATTAAAAAGTAGTGGAATGTCTATCGGTAAACAAACCGTAATAAACTATGTCAGCTATATGACAGACTCCTACCTGCTCTTTACTCTGCAAAACTATGCCGCCAAACTTGTAGAAAAAGAAACTTCTCCTAAGTATTACTTTATGGATACCGGACTTCTAGGACTTATGCTGCTAGACTGCTAGACTGCAAATCTGCTCAGCTGGAAAATCTTGTTGCAATCGAGCTGATGCGACGTTATGGTACCGAAAATGTCTATTTCTTTGAGAATAATGTAGAAATTGACTTTTATGTACCATTAGACAATCTTGCTATCCAGGTCAGTATGCAGGTTCTGGATAACATAGATACAAGAAAACGTGAAACCAGAGCCTTTGTGATGCTAAATAATTTTATCCCCAACGCCAAATGTATTCTCATTACTAATAGCGAAGAGGCGGTTATTGATTGCGATGGAATCAATATTGAGGTAATTCCTATTTGGAAATGGTTGTTGGATAACTAATCGGTATACGGTGCTTTCAATAGTTGACGTGCACGGGCTGGTAAACTGTGGCTAAATCATAATAGCCACTGTTCCCAGTTCTTTCAACAAGGATTCCCTTACCGAAAGCACACACTGGTGTGTTCCATATTGCTCTGTAAATACATACGGTAGCGTACGTCTGCCGCCATAACCATTTTCTGTTCCACTGCCATTTGAAGTGCCAAACTGGCATTTCAAGTTACTTTACCGCACAATCATTTCTTATGAGTTCCCAAAATCTTCCCATTTTACCCTATTTTTCTCATTCTGCCCACTGCTTCAAAATCACTTCTTCCCGTTCTCTGGCTGCCTTATCTACTTCCAGAAGGTGTTCTCCAATTGTATCCTGTAAAAGCATCACCTGAGTGCTAATTATTTTGTGAGGCTTTTGTGACCTGGCTTTGTGCCTTTTTGTGACGCTACTATTTTTTATAATCTTCCGAATGCATCTGTTTTGATTGATTGACAATTACCGAGCTATTCCCGTATATTTAACCCATAAAGCAGATACAAAATCCCAGACGTACAGGTGATCAGACATGAAAAATATCCATAGCATTGAATTTTATACCGGAAGCAAGGAAGAATTGCTTCCCGGTTTTGAAAAAGATTTTCCCTATATCGCTTCGAGGGCAGAACTTGACAAATATATAGGGTGTTATGTACCGTGGCACTGGCACAGGACAGTGGAACTTTTTTATATGGAAAGCGGCAGCATTGAATATGATACGCCAGGAGGAAAAATATTGTTTCCGGCTGGAAGCGGCGGCATGATAAATCCCAATGTACTCCATATGACAAAAGCAATATCGCAGAAAGAAAAGAATATACAGTTACTTCATATTTTCGACGTATCCTTACTTGCTGGAGAACAGGGAAGCAGGATTGATCAAAAATATATTTCGCCTGTCATAACAGCCCCGCAGATTGAGGTAATCCCGCTTTTTCCGGGCAATGCAGAAGAAGAAAGGATTTTGAAACTGCTTGCTGCCTCATTTTGTTTATCCGGTGATGAATTTGGATATGAAATAAAACTACGGGAAGCTCTAACGGAAATATGGCTCATGCTTTTTGAACTTTCTCGTTCTATGCGTGAAAAGAAAAATGAACATAACAAAAGCAACGATAAAATAAAGCTGATGATGATATACATTCATGAACATTACAGAGAAAAAATATCTATTCCGGAACTTGCTGCGGCAGCATATTTAAGCGAAAGGGAATGTTATAGAGTGTTCCATGACTGTCTGCACATGACACCCGTAGAGTATATAACAGCTTACCGTTTACAAGTTGCCTGTCAGATGTTGGCAAAGGGGCAGGAAGCTGTTACTGTTATCAGTCATGAGTGTGGTTTAGGGAGCAGCAGTTATTTTGGAAAGGTTTTTCGGGAATATGCACATTGTTCACCTATAGAATATAGGAAAAAATGTCAGAATAGTGATAGGTAATGGCGGAAAAGAAATATTTTTCCTATGTCTTTTGCATTATAATGATACTTGTAAAGAAAATCAACAATTTACAGGAGGTGAACGCAAGGTGGTAAAACTGAACATTCAGACCGCGGAACTGGCATTAAGGGAAGCGTCAGAATCCAATCCGGGAGCATGGGCAGACCATTCCCGGTTTGTAGCCGAAGCATGTAAAAACATCGCATCACATTGTAAAGATTTATCTTCTGAACAGGCATATATTTTCGGGCTGTTGCATGATATTGGACGCTATGCCGGAGTGAGTTCGGAAAGGCATCTGATAGACGGCTATCGGTACTGTATGGAGCGCGGATGGGAAAAAGCTGCACAGATATGTATATCCCACGCATTTATGATACAGGATATTGCCACATCTATCGGTGAGTTTGACGTCAGTGATGAGGATTACCTGTTTATGAAAGAATTTGTTGCAAATGCGGTATATGATGATTATGACCGTCTTGTACAGTTATGTGACGCATTGGCTATGCCGACGGGGTTCTGTCTTTTGGAAAAGCGATTTGTAGACGTGACAATACGGTACGGCGTTCACACGGCGACAATAGACAGGTGGAAAAAGATTTTAGAGATTAAAGAACAGTTTGAAAATCAGATTGGCTGTTCTATCTATTCTCTGCTTCCGGGCATTGTGGAAAATAGTTTTCGTTAAGGAGGGATATTATGTATTACGAATCCAGTGATTTTTTGGAAACTGCGGACAGCGATACATTAAAGCAGATTGCCCGCACAAGGGAATTGACACGGGAATATTATTTTTCTGATTATGGAGATATGGAAAAACGCACTTCCATTCTTCGGGAGCTGTTGGGTGGAATGGGAGAAAATGTGGCAATCGACACGCCTTTTCATTGCGACTATGGGAAAAATATATTTTTGGGAAATGATGTGATAATCAATATGAATTGTACCTTTGTGGATAACAAAACTATCCGAATTGGTGACAGGGTATTGATTGCGTCAAATGTGCAGATGTATACATCTTCGCACCCTGTATTGCCACAGGAAAGGCTTGTGCCGGATTGGAGGGAACGCAAGACAACATTTTTCAGAACCTATGCACGTCCGATAGAGATAGAAAACAATGTCTGGATTGGCGGCGGCTGTATTCTTCTTCCCGGAGTCACTATAGGAGAAAACAGCGTGATAGGGGCTGGAAGCGTGGTTACCCGCCCTGTCCCTCCTAATTGTGTTGCAGTAGGGAATCCATGCAGGGTACTACGTTATTTTGATACAGACAGGGAAAGGTGGCAGCATGAAGTATAAGCATATTGTTTTTGACATTGACGGTATTACTATTAAGATTCCCACTATGAAAAGCACAGCTACGATTGCCAGAATCCTGATAACCCATACTTCTCCACCTGTATATGCTATTTTCTGGTTAAATCCATTATCATAAGTTGGATATACCAGCCATTTACAAAATCGAACATACCACATGAATGGAGTCATGAAAAAATCTATGAAATCATGTTGAAAAGCACCATTCTGTAGAATTGCAAACAGAACTACCATAATGTATCCCATTCCCCAGAAATACTCCATACATTCCAGTCGCATAGAATCGTTTATTTAAATCCTGTAAAGAAATGCTGGACATATTGGTGATTCCAACTACATGCTGGATCAGCGATACTGCCACAGACTCTCCGGTTCCACCATTTCCTTTCAGTGTAAGGAATTTCTGAAACTGCGTATCCTGTGTCATGCAGTATCCAAAATACTCCCAGAATGTCTGCTGTTCTTCTTTGTTAGGAAGAGACGATGCAAGATACTTTTTGATATTTTCTCCACCCTGCAATACCTGCTCCCTGTCCTCCGGATAATAGGGAAATGGTATCTGATTGATTGTCAGATAATCTGGATTGTGTTCCAGCATTTCACCCGTAACCGGATCATAATATCCATTTTACCCCATCATGGTCTTCCAAGAAAACACCATGCTCATAATAATACGGTGTGATTCCCACCACAAAAAACTGAACATTCTCCACCAGATAATCTACAATCTCCATATCCCGGACACCTTTCACATTCTCTTTTGCATCAAATAAGTGAAAACAGCTCAGTTCCGGTTCTTCTTTTGGATCTCGCTCAAACCGAAGAATATACTGTTCCAGTAATTTCTCAACTTCTTTCTGATTATCCAGTTTGCCAAGATACTCTTTCTCTTTGAACAACTGCCAGCCTGCTTTTCCATCAAGACCAGCGTCTTTGAAAAATGTCAGTAACTTATCATTTACCCACTTCACTGAACAGGAAGCCACATAATGATAGGCACTCTGACAGCTTCCAGTAAACTGAATAGCTCTCATTTCTTCTATAAAGGAATCTGCACTGAAATAATATCCGTCATCTTCCTGGACCAGACAAAATGACTGATGCCCCGGAAAGCCTGTAAAACAGCCACTTTCGGGATACACAAGACAGGACAAAAATCGACTTCCATTATCAAGAGGTGAGTGCTAATTTTTTGTGAAGAATTTGTGAACTTGTATATCCTTATGTAGAGACTTTCCTTTTTTTACTATCACATATTGACATATTGCAAAATTTATTCTAATATTAGAATGTTTAATTTTAGAATAATCGCAAAGAAGGTGACACTACATCATGAATCCAATCGACCTTATCTTCATTAGTACCAAAACCATGAAGGCATACGAAGCCTTTTGTCAGCCTGTATGCAAAAAATTCCAGCTGAATCAGACCAGCTTTGATGTACTTATGTTTCTGGCAAATAACCCAAAATACAACACAGCCAGAGATATCTGCGAAATTCGCGGAATTCGCACCGGAATTGCGTCTGTAGCAGTTGATTTTCTGGTATCAAACGGCTATCTGCTACGACAGCCAGATGACATAGACCGACGAATCTGGCGTCTGCTCATCACAGAAAAAAGTGCTCCCATCATTCAGGAAGGTCGGGCTGTTCAGCAGGAATTTGGAAAGCGCCTGACTCATGGTATCTCAGAAGAAGAGCTTGCAGCTTATACACAAATCATACAGAAATTCAAAGAAAATATTCTTGCAATTACCCACAATAAGAAAGGAGAATTATTATGATTACAACTGTCATTGTCTGTATTCTTGCCGGACTTGGTGCAGGACTTGGCACAGGCTTCGCCGGAATGAGTGCAGCTGCGGTAATCAGCCCTATGCTGATCACGTTTCTCGGAATGGACCCTTATCAGGCAATCGGAATTGCGCTTGCCAGTGATGTACTGGCCAGTGCAGTTTCTTCCTATGAATATGGAAAGAACAAAAACCTGGATATCAAAAACGGTCTGGTAATGATGTTCACTGTCATGATTTTTACCTTTATTGCCAGCTTTCTTTCCAAATTTATCTCAGGAAATACTATGGGAAGCTTTTCCACTTTTATGACTATGCTTCTCGGTATTAAGTTTATTGTGAAACCAGTTATGACCACCAAGGAAAAAATGATGGCTGTTGACAAAAAAACCCGCATTATCCAGTCCATCCTCTGCGGCACTGTAATTGGTCTGATTTGTGGTTTCATAGGTGCCGGCGGTGGAATGATGATGCTTCTTATCCTTACCTCCGTACTTGGTTACGAACTGAAAACCGCAGTCGGAACAAGTGTCTTTATCATGACCTTCACCGCATTTACAGGTGCTGCCAGTCACTTTTATCTGGGCGGTATGCCAGACATTACCGTTCTGGTTCTCTGTGCTGTAAGCACTTTGGTATTTGCCCGCCTTGCTGCTGTATTTGCGAACAAAGCATCTGCCAAAACACTGAACCGTGCACTTGGCGTTGTGCTTACCGTTCTTGGCGTAGTTATCCTGGCGGTAAAATTTTTCCAGTAGCAGCCAGATTACACCTGCATTAATTGCTAAAAAGGACAGACAACTCAGTATTTTTAAACACTGTTTTGTCTGTCCTTTTTGTTACTGCTATTTTATGAAGTTAGGGTCAAAAGGTCTTTTGCCCCTAACTTGATATCTACGAATTGCTCCGCAGCAAAGCTGCTCCCGCAATTCTCAAACATTCGGAATCCGCTGATTTACTGCGTAAATCGCTACTTCCTCATGTTCGGCGGGTCCCAAGTTCAAACGCCTTATCGTGCAAGCACGAACGGCTTTTTGATCTTTTGCCCCTGATATCATTTTATCTTTCCAATATTTTTCCTATAATGCTTGTTACAAAAAATGCGGCTATGTCTACTGCCACAATAGTAGAGCCAACTGGGGTTCCTCCCAGTATAGAAATAATGATTCCAAAAAACGCACACAGCACGGACAAAATTGCTGAACAAATAATCACAGCCCGAAAGCGCTTATAGAGCCGCATAGCTGACAATGCTGGGAAAATAATCAGCGCAGAAATTAAAAGAGAGCCTACCAGATTCATGGCAAGTACAATAATTACCGCCGTAATCACCGCAATCAGCAAATTATACACATCTGTTTTTGTTCCTGTCGCTTTGGCAAAATTTTCATCAAAGGTTACTGCAAATATCTTGTGATAAAAAACCACAAACAAAATCACCACAATGGCAGAAACAACTACGCAAAGCCATACCTCCGTTCTCGTCAATGTAAGAATAGAAGTGGAGCCAAACAGACTGCTGCACACATCTCCGGAAATATTGGCACCCGTGGAAAATACATTCATCAAAAGATATCCCACAGCCAGCGCTCCCACTGAAATCATTGCAATTGCTGCATCTCCCTTTATCTTTGTGCTCTGACCGGTTCGAAGAAGCAGCACAGCACAGATTACTGTCACAGGCATTACAAACAGCATGTTGTTACTGAAATTCAGTACTGAAGCAATGGCCATAGCACCAAATGCCACATGAGAAAGTCCGTCACCGATAAAAGAAAATCGCTTAAGCACTAAAGTAACGCCTAACAGGGAAGAGCACAACGCAATGAGAATTCCAACGATCAGCGCATACCACACAAATGGATACTGAAAATAAAATGTCAGCTTTTCAATAATTCCGCTCATGCTTTTGCCTCCTCTCCTGCAGTCACAAGATGTTTCCCAATCTTACTATTCATATATTCCTCTTTTGTTCCAAAGAAAAGTCTGTGTCCGATATGAAGCACATGACTGGCGTAATTTGCCACTTCCCCAATGTCATGTGAAATCATAATAATTGTTACATGATCTTCTTTATTTAATTCACTGATAATCTGATACATATCCGCAGTTGCCACCGGATCCAGGCCGGAAACCGGCTCATCCAGAAGAAGAATTTTTCTCGTAGCACATAAGGCTCTGGTAAGAAGCACTCTCTGCTGCTGTCCACCGGAAAGCTCTCTGTAACAACGATCAGCCAGATCGGTAATTCTTGTTTTTTCCATGAGTTCTCTGGCTTCCTTCTTCTCGGCCTTGGTATAAAACGGGCGAAGTCCCATTCTGCCCAGAAAGCCGGACATAACAATCTCTTCTACAGATGCCGGAAAGTCTCTCTGAAGAGCTGTCTGCTGAGGAAGATATCCAATCTCATTGATTTTCAGTCCATCCCCCATGGTAATGGTTCCTGCCATAGGCGACTGCAGATGAAGAAGAGTTTTCATTAACGTAGATTTCCCTGATCCGTTTTCTCCTACAATACAAAGATAATCTCCGGAATTTACGGTAAAGTTCAGTCCTGACAAAATAGCTTTTCCCTCATAGCCAAGAGTCAGATTTTCACATGTGATCAGTTTCATAATGCCTCCTTCAGAATCTCAAGATTATTTTCCATGATAGAGAGATATGTAGTTCCCTCTTCTACTTCCTTCTTTGTAACAGACTGCATGGAATTTAAAGACAAAATCTTCTGATCTTTGGTTTTCGTATTTTCAATCACTGCTTTCGCAATCTTCTGGTCTGAGTTTTCTATAGTGAATACCACCGGAAGCTTCAACTCATCTAATTTTCCGGCAAGAAATGTAATGGTTTCAAAGCTTGCATCTGTTTCCGCAGAACATCCTGTAAAGGCAGCATAATAGGTAAGCTCATAATCATCTGTCAGATAGCGGAATGGAAAACGATCTGCAAAAAGGACTGTTTTAAACTGAGACTGTTCTACAGTTGTCTTATATTCCTGATCGAGGACCGCCAACCTCTCCTCATAAGTATCTGCATTCTGCTGGTAAAGCTTTGAATGCTCTGGATCAGCGTCGGCAAGGATACTGGCAATGGTGTCACAGAAAAGAGACGCATTTTTCAAAGACAGCCAGACATGCTCGTCATATTCCAGATCATCATCATGGGTGTGTCCGTCTTCGTGGGCGTGTCCATCTTCGTCCTGCATCCCCTCCACAATTTCTTCCTCTTTCACCTGATCTCCCAGCACCTCCATCAGATTGACGACCTTTCGGTTCGGGTTTCCGGCGCCTTTCAGCGCATCAGCTACCCAGGCATCAGATTCGCCTCCTACATAAATGAATATGTCACAGGTAGATACTTTCAAAATATCCTCCATGGTAGGCTGAAAGCTGTGCATGTCAGTTCCATTGCCAAGAAGCAAGGTAAGCTCCACATTGTCAGCCTGTTCACCCAGGATTTCTTTTACCCAGTCATATTCCGGAAAAATGGTGGCTACAATCTGGAGCTTCTGACTATCTGAACCGGCATAATTTTGTCCGCTTCCATTAGCCTCACTCTGGCTTTCCGTCACACCAGAATTGTCAGCTTCCACCCCAGACGCACTTACACCGCATCCTGCAAGAAGACCTACAGTGCCTATTGTGACAGCTGACAAAAGTAACTTTCTGAATTTATTTGTTAATTTGTGCATAATCAACCTCATTATTTTTCTCTACACTCCTCACAGATTCCATAAAACACCGTCCTGGTAAAATCCCACTGGAATCCATGGTCTGCCAGCATATGCTCTCCCAGATGTGTCATCTCTTCACATTCCAGATGAATCACCTTTCCGCACTTTTCACATTTGCAATGAAAGCATAAATGCTTATGACAATGCTCATCATGTCCCAGATATTCGAAGCACGCGCTGCTGGTTCCGTCCACCACATATTTGGCAACCAGGCCCTGTTCCACCATCCGGTCAAGCTGGCGGTAAACCGTTGTAATTCCAATGGAACTTCCCTGACTTTTAAAGTATTTACATATATCACTGACCGTAACATGTTTACCTTTCATAGAGCACAGATAATTCTCCAGCTCTGTAATCTGCCTGGTACGATATTGTGCTTTTTCGCTCATTGCTTGCGCCTCCAATTTGAAAATCATTTTCATATTATAACAGGTTCTTTTTTAAAGTCAATATGAAAATCATTTTCATTTTTAACATACTTTATTTTTTTACAGTGCAATCTAAAATACACTTGTTTCTACCACACACAAGTGCTATTCTATTCGCAAGTTAATACATTAAAGCGGTTACTAATCAAATCATGAGCCGTAACCACTCTTTCAAAGGAGACTACTATTATGGAAAATATAAGTTATGGAAAAATTGTTCTGATTGGTGCAGGTCATGTGGGATCTGCAATTCTGGATTCTCTTCTGCGAATGAATCTTGCAGATGAGATTGTTGTCATAAACAGAAATGAAAAAAAAGCATTGGGGGTCGTACTGGATGCCAGCCACACCACTGCCTTTGCATACAGTGCCAATGCAAACATCCGCGTGGGTACCTACGAAGACTGTAAGGACGCCCAAATTATTATCAACACTGCAGGTCCCAGCATTCAGCCTGGCAACTCCCGTGACCGTATGGTGCTGCTGCAGACCAATGTGCAGGTGATGAAAGAAATCATGACACAGATCACTGCTTACACCCGGTCTGCTATTATTATTAATGTTTCAAATCCTATGGACATTCTTACCTATATTGCACAGACGGAATTCAACTATCCTCGAAATCTTCTGATTGGTACCGGTACTCTCCTGGACACTGCCCGCTTTAATAAAATGCTTGCCGACTTGTGTGGTGTAGATGCAAAAAATGTCACCGGGTTCGTTCTTGGCGAACACGGCGGCACAAGCTTTATTCCATGGAATGCAGTTAATATAGTAGGAATTCCTTTTCATGATTTTCAGAAGCAGTTTGGCCTGAAAGAGCCTGTTGACTGTGAGAAGCTGCTTCACGAGGTGAAGGTCAGCGGTCTGGACATTGTAGAACTGAAGGGCTACACAAGCTCTGGCATCGCCCTCAGCGTCTGCCGTCTTGTAGGAGCTATTATGCGAAATGAACGTGCAGTTGTACCGGCTTCTGTTGTTCTGGAAGGTGAATATGGTTTAGAGGGAATCGCAATGAGCCTTCCATGCGTTATTTCACGAAATGGCGTGGAACGCACACTGCAGATTCCGCTGGATAAAGAAGGTGAGAAAAATCTTAAGATCTGCTACGAGTATCTTCGTAATGTAATCGAGAGTATTTCCTGACACCATAAACAATAAAAGCTTACTACAACTTAAACATACATTTTTCCATGTCTAAATTGCAGTAAGCTTTTTTTCTTATAAAACATACCTAAAGTTAATCCCTATAAAAATGGTAGAAGCATTCCTGTTATCTCTTGCACCCACTCGCAATGGCATGTACCGGACAGGCCTGTTTACATCTTCCGCAGCGGATACACTCCGGGCTGTTAGGGTTTTCCACAGGGTTGACTTCCATCTGACAGGCTTTTGCACATTTTCCACAGCGGATACATTTATCCATATCTACACTGTATCTGTAAATGGATACCTTATTAAATATGGAATAAAAAGCTCCAAGGGGACAAATATATTTACAGAAAGGTCTGTAAATAATAATGGACAAAATAATCGTTACGATCAAAATCGTATTTTTCCATATGTACAGCCAGCCAATGGCACCGCGCATCGCTTTATTCAAAAGCACCAGCGGAAGTCCGCCCTCCAACGTTCCGGCCGGACAGATCAGTTTACAGAAATAAGGAGCTCCCTGTCCCATTATATCTGTAAGGAATAGTGGGAGCAAAATTACGAATACCAGGAAAATCACATATTTCAGTTTTCGAAGTACTTTGTCCCATTTAAAAGTACGGATTTTCTTTGGAAAAGGAATCTTATTCAGCAGGTCCTGGATCAGACCAAATGGACAGAGAAAACCACACACCAGTCTTCCCAGGATCGCGCCTACGAAAATCAGAAATCCGATTACATAATAGGCAAATTTAAAGTTCCAGCTTCCAACCACAGCCTGTAAGGAACCAATTGGACAGGCTCCTGCTGCTCCGGGACATGAGTAGCAGTTCAGTCCCGGAACACAGGCATTTTTCAGCTTTCCTGTGTATATTTTTCCAGTTACAAATCCGGATATATGTGAATTTGTAAGCAGTGCCCAAAGTGCCTGTATGGTATGTCTGGGCCAGTTTTTTATATTCATTTTTTTATCCAATTCCGATACACTCCATACAAATATTTACAGCCTTTGTAAAGACAACCGCCATCTCTCCGCGGCTGATCCCATAAATCATCATCAGAATGCCTGCCGCTGCAAGAGCAATGCCTGACCACTTTGAATCTACTAATTTTTTCATAGGTTACTCCATTTTTGATTATTTGCCTGCCTTAATTTCCTCAAGCTGCTTCTCTACAGCTGCCTTCCAGTCTTCCAGACTTTTGCTGCCCATAATCGGTTCTCCTACAATATTTCCATCTTTATCTACAAAGAAGGATTCCGGGAAACTGCTGAGACCGCTGATACGTCCGTTCATATTTCCTGCATCCGGAATCAGAAGCGGATAGGTAACTCCTGTTTTTTCCTTGAGAATCTGAGCCTTTTTCACAGTATCTTCATCTGTAGTTCCGTCCTCACCTACAGAATCGATAACCATTCCTACTACACCCACGCCCTTCTCTTTCATTTCCTGATAAAGCTTGTCAAGGTCTGGCATTTCATTTACGCATGGAGAACACCAGGTTGTAAAGCAGTTTACAAGAGTCAGATCATAGTCGCTGAATACTTTTTCTGTATAGGCATTTCCGTCAATATCAGTTGTCTCAAATGCACCTACATTTTCTGCATCTGGATTTGCATTTTCTGCCGGCATATCAAATACGGATTTGCTTGGATCAAATGCTGTCATTTCTGTGATTGTAGTTTCAATTTTTTCAATCTCGTCTGTCAAATCAGACTCTGCATTTTTATTAATGCTCAGATAATACTTGTAATTTCCATCCTCGCTGGTTCCCAGCTCTTTGTGCTCGTTGCAGCCAGTGATGGAATCCAGATCATCGATCACATCCTTGCTGTAAACTCCAAGTGTACCAACTCTTTCGATGCTCTTAAGCCAGTCATCATAACCGGTTCCAAGGAGATTTACATCTTCGTTCTTCTGCTCCTCAGTAAGCTTATTCCAGTGGAAAAAGGCATACTTAAAGCCAGTCATGTCATCATTCCATTCTTCCTCTGTGACCATAAGCATATCAGAAGTTTCCATCTGTTTCTTCAATTCTTCCGGAAGGACTGCCTTTAATCCAAGGAATGGGAAATCATAGGAATCCTGAACATTCATATTAATATCTGCTGCTTTTACTGTTTTTTTCACAGGTGTGCCATCTTCGGAGAAAACAGCTGTCTCAGAGCCATCACCAGCTACCACTACGCCTGCTTCATCTGCAGATACAGCTGCTCCAGCTTCGTCTGCGGAAACGGCAGCTCCGGCTGCATCTGCTGGTACTGCCATACCAGCTTCTTCTGCTGATACGCTTTCAGCCTTGATCATAACCGGATTGAAAGATGTTGCTGTCAGAACTCCTGCTGCCAGAATTGCCATAAGTCTTTTTTTATTCATCATTTTTAATTTTCCTTTCAGCGTTTTTTATTTATCTGAACGTATTTTAACATCTTTCCTATAAAATCTGTGTTAAGATTTTTATTTTTTTCAAAATATGATAATATAAAATGAGTATCAGAATGTCTTTTAGCACTCGTATCTTATTTACACAAAATTACATTATGGAAGGAGACAATATGCACATTTTAATTATAGAAGACGAAGAGCAGCTCTGCCGTTCTGTTGCAGAGGGACTTCGCATAGACGGTTATGAAACAGATATCTGTTTCGATGGAGACGAAGGGCTTTGCCTGTGTATGACAGAAAATTATGACCTGATCCTGCTGGATCTGAATCTTCCCGGCACGGACGGTCTGGAAATTCTCCGCCAGTTCCGGGAACACAATACCAATACCCCGGTTCTAATCCTGTCCGCCCGGGATCAGATTGAAGATAAAGTAAACGGTCTGGATCTGGGAGCAAATGACTATCTTACCAAGCCATTTCACTTTCAGGAGCTGGAAGCCAGAATCCGAAGCCTTACCCGACGGAAATTTGTTCAGGAGGATGTATGCCTGAAATGGAATCAGCTCACCTTTGATACCAGAACAAGAGAAGCTTCTGTAAATGGAGTGCCGCTTTCCCTTACCAGGAAAGAAAGCAGCCTTCTGGAATATTTCCTGCTCCATCAGAACCGAGTCATTTCACCAGAAGAAATGATTGAACATATTTGGGACGGAAGCGTAAATACCTTCAGCAATTCCATCCGTGTGCACATTTCATCTCTGAGAAAAAAACTAAAGGCAGCAATTGGATTTGACCCTATTCAGAATAAAATCGGCCAGGGCTATATATTGGAGGAATACAGATGACGAAAAAACATTTCCACACCTCGCTTCAGCTGAAGCTTACTTTATTGCTGTCCTTACTGATGATTGTTTCCTGTGTTCTTATGTACTTCTTCATCAGCCATTCTGCCGTATCGGGAATGGATGGATTGCAGAACTACATGATCAAGGTAGACCCACAGGATGGAGATTCACCTATTACCTTTAATGTAGATCCCAAAGCTCTTTTTCCTCAGTTTGAGCAGGAAATCCAGGAAACCAAAGAGTCTTTTCTTCTTCGAAGTGTTATTGCCACCACGATCATTATTCTTCTTTCCAGTGTGTGTACTTATTTTCTTACGAAAAAGGCCCTTACACCACTGCAGAAGCTAACCAGCGAAGTCAGTCAGATTCAGGCTCAGAACCTTTCCACCCAGCTTCCAGTTCCAAATTCAAAGGATGAAATTGCACAGCTGACCAGCTCTTTCAATGAAATGCTGACCAGGCTGGACAATGCCTTTAGTACACAAAAGCAGTTTTCTGCAAATGCAGCTCATGAGCTGCGGACACCTCTTGCAGTATTGCAGACCAACCTGGAAGTTTTTGAGAAAAAACAGAAACCGGAAATGATTGAGTACAGACAGCTTTTCACTATGATCAAAGAACAGACCGCAAGGCTTTCCCAGCTAGTCGGAACCCTTCTTGACATGACGAACCTGAAATCTGTTCCACGAACCGATCAGGTTTCACTGGAAGAGCTTGTAGATGAGGTTTTCTGCGACCTGGATCCAATTGCAGAAAAAGCAGGAATTTCTATCCATTTTAATGACAGTTCCAATCAGGATTTGCATACCGATGTTACCGGCAGCTATGTACTTCTTTATCGTGCTGTCTACAATCTGGTGGAAAATGCCATTAAATATAATCGCCCCCATGGTTCTGTCTCAGTTTCTGTCAAACAGGAAAACGGACAGGCTATGGTTCTGGTAACGGACACCGGCATCGGCATTTCACCTGAAAATCAGAAAAAAATCTTTGATCCTTTTTTCCGTGTAGACAAATCTCGCAGCCGAGCCATGGGCGGTGCCGGACTGGGGCTGGCACTGGTTGACTCTATCGCTAAAGAGCACCGGGGAACCGTGAAGGTACTGGAAAGCAGCAGCGCAGGGAGCACGATAGTGCTTATGCTGCCTGTGGATAATTCCTGAAACTTTTTTTATTAAAGTTTAGAGGTAATTTTTATGTTAACTATTTCAGACAAAAAAACTGAAGCAGATACTTAGAGCATGTTTGAAAAACAGGCAGACCATTTCACCAACTCTCAGCACGAAAGGATATAAAAATGAAAAAAAAGTTAAAAAAATGCCGCAAATTTGCTTCTTCTGTAGTAGCTACAACCATGGTTATGTCAACTATCAATGCACCTCTTGCAATCTATGCATCAGACAATTCTGCACAGGAATCTGCTGAAAAGATTGAATTTAAAACAGCTGGTGAGGACTCCATCTACAAAGGACTTCCACTGTTTGATGGTATCCCGGCCCACCTGGATGCATATCTGGATGTGCTGATGGATTACATCGGAACTGAAGGAATGGTTCGCTACGCCCTTGGCTACCGTGGCGATTACCAGCTGCGCTTTGGCGAACATGCCGGAAATATCATTCCAGGTTCAGAACTATTCGGCGATCATGTGCAAGGTGTTTCTACAGATTTCCCGGCAATCATTGCACTCGGTCAGACCTGGAACAAGGAACTTGTTAAAAAAGTAGGTAAAGTAATTGGAACTGAAAACCTGAACACCTGTGATTTTCTGGATACCATCAGTAACTTTAATGCGGTCACCTGTACTGCAATGCAGGATCTTCGTGTAAATCCGTTAAGCGGACGCTACGATGAAGGTTTTGGTGAAGACGGAACCCTCGTTTCGGAAATGGTTGATGCAATGGCGACAGGTGCTTCCGGAATTGAAGAGGAAGAAAATGAGGATGGCTTCTGGACAAAATGTATTGTAACCACAAAGCATTACACCGACTATGCCGGACAACAGTTCAGACGTTCTGCCAACATTGCAAACAGTCTGAGAAGTGTTATGGAACAGCAGGCAAAAAATATCAAAAAAGGTATTTCTGACGGTTCCGTCAGCGGTTTTATGACAAGCTACGGACGTACTGCCGGTATTCCTAACAGCCTTTCTCCACTGGTACAGTGGATTCAGAGTTTTGCCCCTTGGGGTGAGGACGGTGGAAATTATGTAGTAACTGACTACTCCTCTGACTGGCAGCTTTACTCTGAAAACAGCATGGGAAATGGATATGACAATTCCTATGTTCCAACTTACTCTGATGCCCTTTCCCTTATGCTTATGGCGCGCACCGGACAGGGCGCAGCCAACGACCAGTCCACTCTGAAAGAGCCAAACACAGAAAATCAGGACGCAGTTATGGCAGAGCTGGAAAACGGCACCTCCGGTCTTTCTCTTGGCGATATTAAAAAAACAGCCCGGGCACAGGTGATTCCGCTGATTCGAAATGGCATATTTAACGAACGCGACGAAAACGGTTATCCTGTCAACTATCCATTCATTTCAGAATCTATGGGCGCAAGTGACACCGCATATGACTACACAAATAATGAGCACCAGGCAGTTGCACTTCAGGCTGCTCAGGAAAGTATTGTCCTTCTGAAAAATGACAACAATATTCTTCCACTTGCCAAGGACGCAAATGTTGCAGTTGCCGGACCGATATCGGATGCACGTTTCAAAACCACTTATGCGGTTGGACGGACCCCAGATCTGGAAAATGCAGGTCTTTCAATCGGCCGCGGTATGATGGCCGTTGCAGGAGAAGATACTATTACAATGACTTCCGACGGCAATATTATTGTGCTGAAAGCTTCCCAGAATGGAAAATATGTGGTGGCTGACAAAAACGGAATACTTACCGCTTCTGCGGACACTGCCGATGAGGCATCCAAATTCGAGGCATATTCCTGGGGACAGGGCAACGGCTACAGCTATAAATGTGTAGATAACAATTCTAATAACGGACTATGGCTGAAATTCTCTGAAGACAGAGACGGAAATATTGAATTTGGAGTAGTGGGAACAGAAGAACTGAACGTTGCTGACACCGGACTTTCTGCAACTTCTTACACTGCAACTCTTCCATCTAGAATCAGCATTGCCACAAATGATGACGGTTCTTCAAATATTCTTCTCAACTGCTACAGTGAATCCTTCTTCGGCGCAGAGAGCACTTATTATAAAAACACCCGTCTTCTCACAACTGCAGAAGATGGCACTGTAGGATATACTGACCAAATCGTGGACAAAGACGGCCAGACCACCCTTGCAGCCGAAACACAAAACCAGTTTACCGTAGAAACCGTTCAGGAAACAGGAAGTGTAACGGTAAATGCAGGTGCTGACTATGCAGTAGTTGTCGTAGGTGCTCCTACCCGTCATAGTGCTGGCGAGGGAAGCGATCGAAGTGATCTTTACCTTGGAAAAGACCAGTACGAACTGATTGACAATATTTCTGCTGCTTATCCTGGCAAAACAATTGTTGTGATCAACAGCGTTTTCCCTGTAATTGCAGAAGAAATTCAAAATAATGAAAATGTTGCAGCAATTGTATACGCTCCATATGCCGGACAATATGACGGATATGCAACTGGACAGGTTCTTTATGGTGATGTAACTCCTACTGGAAAACTGACCTCCACCTGGTACGCAGATATGTCTGCATTCCCACTTCTGGATGATTACAGCATTCCAGACGGAACCAACAACACTACTGATCTGAACGGCATTGCCCCAAGATATACAGTTGATATTACCCAGGCAGACGCAGCAGCGACCGGACTTACTTACCAGTATACAAACGCACCTGTTACTTATGATTTTGGTTATGGACTGAGCTATACTACTTATGAATACGGCGAACTGAGCATCGGAGAACAAGACACTGACGGCAATTTTACAGCTACCGTTTCCGTAACAAATACGGGTGACAAGGCTGGGGCAGAGATCGTTGAGCTTTACGCTTCCAATCCGGATTCTACCTATGAAAATTATGCTCCTAAGAAACGTCTGGTTGCTTTTGAAAAAATTGAGCTTGATACCGGAGAGACAAAGGAAGTGACCTTAAAGGTTTCTGGTGAAGATATGGCACTGTGGAACAGCAACACCGATGAATATGAAATTGAAGCTGGAACTTATACTTTCGAAGCAGGTGCTTCCAGCCAGGATGTAAAAGCAACTGCACAGGCTGAAATCACAGGATCTGATTTTGATGGTCTTGATATCAGTGAACCAGTTTGCGTATATGACAAGAGCTTTGCTGCTTCTAATCTGACCTATAACGAGTATTCCAAAGCTCACACCGCTGAAAACCTGAAAAATGATGTGCTGGTTGGCGGATATTCAACTGTTATGGCAAGAAACGAAGGCGCATGGACAGCCTTGAATGGCGTAATTCTAGACGGCATTACCAAACTGACTGCTTCTGTTGCTTACGATGGCGAAGGCGAAACCGGAATCGAAGTTCACCTGGATTCTCCAGATGGCGAAAAGGTTGCAGAATTTAACTTTGGTGCGACTGACGTGAATACTTATACGGTGGATGCAGTTGAAGATTATGAAGTGCATGAGCTTGGTTATACAAATGTGGAAGCTGAGCTGACTTCCGAAGTTTCCGGAACACATGATGTTTATCTGGTATTTAAGAATGCAGATACACAGATTTACACGGTTCAGGGAAATTAAAATAAATGTCTAAAAAAGCCTTGCTGCAAAAGCTATAATGCTTCTGCGGCAAGGCTCTCCCCGGTGTAAAGACATGCTTATCTTATAATATATTTCGTACCTCTGCCTCTGCCCTCAACCATTATAATGCCTTTTTGCCCCATACTCGTCAACGCCAAAAAATATCATACCGCCATCGTAATTTGAAAAGGCGCTAACAGTTTTCAAAAAAGTGTTTGTAACATTTTCTTTAAACTCTATTGTTCGTGTTTCCTTCATACGATTCAGCTCCTTTTCAATTATATTTCTATTATTATATGCAAAAACGCGCAAAAAAACAATCGTATTTTTTTACGATTGTTTTTTTGATTGATTTCAATTATTGTTTGTGCTCCTCCTGATAAACTACGAAGCAATTGTTCTGCTATGAGCAAGTAGCGAAGCGGACCTGGAATATCCGCTTGACTTACTTTATCACGGCAGATTATTTCCCGCAGCCAGGGGCTTCACTTGACATCCTTCCATATGTTACTATAAAATTTTCACCACCGCTTATTTCTCCAGCATATAATCCTTAATCACATCATGGTCTCTCAGTACCTTCTCGACTAAGGTTCCCTTAATTGCTTTCAGCAGAGGTTTCTTTACCAGATTCAGCGGTCCAGGAAGCTCAATTTCAAGTGGTGATCTGCCATCCATCAGTTTAACACTGGCATCAAGAAGTTCACGTACATCGTAAACACTGCCCCAAACTTCCGGAACACCACGGTCAACACCCATAAGTCCGTATACAGCCTCCATAGCAGTACGTACAGAATACTCAGTTGTGAAAATAGTGTCTCTTGGAGTCTCTGCGAACTGACCAAGGAATGCGAAGTTCACACAGCCATCCGGGATAACGTCCGGTCTGTCGCCTTTTGCTCTCGGCATGAAGAATGCTGTGATATATGGCATCATAGTCGGTACGCAAACCGCGCTGTTCTCAGCCAGATCCTCAATCTGATCAGTCGGCACACCCATGTGATACAGCCACTCTTCTGTAATCTCTTTACCAGTACACTCCTTCATCGGTTTCTTTACATAGTCGCCAGGTACATCTGTGAAAAGACCATATACCCAAACGCAGACTTTATCTTTATCCTGATCCTTGAACTGACCCTGACGGTTGATAGTCCAGCTTAACAGCCAGCTGGAATCCTGGCAGCTTACAATTCCGCCGGTAACAACATTTCCGCTCTTTGGATCTCTCTTACAAATATCTGTAATATAAGGAATGATCTTGTCATCCAGTGTAGTAACAGTTGCAGACTCCCAGTTTGTCTTTGCAATATCAGAGCAGAATTTCTCCGGATGTCCAAAGGACGGATCCTGTTTTGCAATATTTTTCCAAAGGCTCCAGCAACCGCTTGTACGAACCTCAGCATCTCCGTTTGGAGCATGGTTCTGGTCACCGTAGATAGTTCCCTCTGTACAGCTTCCGTTGGTAACAAATACATAGTCATTTTCAGTAAGAAGGATTCCCTTCTCAACACCTTTTACTTTGCACTCAATGGCTGTTGCCACTTTCTTTCCATCGTGGATATCGAAAAGTACATTGGTAACCTCTGTGTTGAACTGGAAATCAACACCTGCTGCCTCCAGATATTTCTGCATTGGAAGAATCAGAGATTCATACTGATTGTATTTAGTGAATTTCAGAGCACTGAAATCCGGAAGTCCGCCAATGTGGTGAATGAATCTCTGGATATAAAGCTTCATCTCAAGTGCGCTGTGCCAGTTCTCGAATGCGAACATGGTTCTCCAGTATAACCAGAATGTAGAATTCAGTACCTCATCATCGAATACATCTTCGATGGTCTTGTCATAAAGATCCTCATCCTTTGTAAAGAACAGCTTCATGATCTCCATGCAGCCCTTCTGGCTCAGGTTGAATTTGCCGTCTGTATGAGCATCTTTTCCCTGATTTACAGTTGCACGGCAAAGAGAGTAGTTCGGATCATGCTTGTTCAGCCAGTAATACTCATCCAGTACAGATGCGCCTGGTTTCTCCAGAGACGGAATGCTGTGGAACAGATCCCAGAGGCACTCGAAATGGTTCTCCATCTCACGTCCGCCTCTCATTACGTAGCCTCTCATTGGATCGAAGATACCGTCACATGCACCGCCTGCAATGTCCATTGCCTCCAGAATATGAATGTGGTCTCCCGGCATCTGTGCGTCTCTTACCAGGAAACAAGCTGCTGCCAGGGAAGCAAGTCCGCTTCCTACCAGATATGCATGCTTGTCATCTACGCCTTCCGGTTTCTCCGGGCGGGCAAATGCTTCGTAATTACCGTTTGTATAATAAATGCCCTTGCTGTTTTTCTCGTTTTTGCCGCGCTCTGTATTGCGGTAATTCGGGTCTACGTGTGCTTCTGTGATCTGTTTCTCCTCACGGCTCTTATTTGCCAGAACTGCTGCTCCTGCACCAGCTGCGGCAAGTGCTGCCATACCTAATACGGAATGTTTCTTCTTTGACATAAAAATTACCACCTTTCATTCAGACTATTTATAATTTTCTATTTCTTAGTATTTCCTGTTTCTGAGTGTATTCTACGTCGAAAATAAATTTTCCTCAATTTACAAAACAAGGCGGATGACAAAAAACTTATCATCCGCCTGATTTTGTAAAGTATGTTATTTATTTTTCTCCATATTCCGCAAAGAATTCCCCACATTTCCGTGCATCGTCACAGTAATCAAACCTGCCATTTCTTCCGGGGATTCTTTCATTCCACGTTTGATCCAGTCCAGCATGACACCTACGAAGCTGTATTTATAGAAGTTTGCAATAAATTTCTTCTGCTCTTCTGTGACCATAAGATTCTCACTCTGTTCTTCTACTACGCCCTCGATCAATTCATAGGTAAGGGCATACAGATAATTCTCCACCCTCTCTCTGCTGACGGACCTGTATACATTTAAAATAAACGGCTTATTTTCCAGCACTGCCTCAAAAATCTGAAGAAGCCCCTCCTGCCAGGTGTCATAGGTCTTTTTCCCCTGCAAAGCCCGGGAGGCGTCCTCGATGCATGCCCACTCTACCAGATCATAAATATCCTTAAAGTGATAATAAAACGCCATCCGGCTAATGCCGCAATCTGTTGTCAGGTCACTGATGGTAATCTTATCCAGCGGCTTCTGCAGCAGAAATTTCTTCAAAGATTCTTCCAGTGCATTCTTTGTAATATTGTTCATTCAGATATGCTCCTCCTGATTATTCTGTAATCATTCCTTTCAGTTGCATATCCCTATCTTACCATAAATAATCTGCTTCCCGGTAAACTCTTCAAAGAATTTAGAAAAGTTTAAGAATCATGCAAACCAATCTCCTTCTTTACAGTAAAACTGCACCATGCTACAATAACCCCAAACCCAGCCAAAAAATTCAGCTGTTCAGCGCACCTATGCGCCGCAGCTATCATAAAAGGAGCACAATCACTATGGAATTAACCCTTGAAACCGGACGTCCTTCCGATACCACCGGAAGGCTTGAAAAAGAAATACGCGTATATGATTTTCTGGATTCCCTGAATATACCGTATCAGAGAGTCGACCACGAAGCTCTCATGACCATCGAAGCCTGCAAAGATGTAGACAAAATCCTGGACGCTGTCATCTGCAAGAACCTGTTCCTCTGCAATCGCCAGGAGACCAACTTCTACCTTCTCCTTCTTCCCGGAGACAAAAAATTCAAAACCAAGGAAATTTCCTCTCAGCTTGGCGTAGCCAGACTTTCCTTTGGAAATGAGACTTATATGGAAAAATACCTGGACATCACCCCTGGCTCTGTAAGCGTCCTCGGTCTGATGAATGACAAGGAGCATCACGTTCAGCTGCTTATTGACGAGGATCTCCTGAAAGAGCCTTATATCGGCTGCCATCCCTGCATCAACACCTCCAGCCTGAAAATTGACATGAAAGATATGATGGAAAAAATTATCCCGGCAATGGAGCACGAACCGATCTTTGTGAAGCTGGGACAGGAAGAATAATTTTTTTCCCAATAAAAGAACTGCTGGACATCCATGGAAATTAAATTCCGGGATGTCCAGCAGTTCTTTTATTTTCCATGCAGCCTCATGCCGCACTTCTAATCCTTATTTACTCTTTCTCTCCTTCACCAGTGCAAACACACTCTGAAGCACAATAAAGAAGCAAAGCAGAATCGCTGTTACAATGTTTGACCAGGAGCTGATCAGCTTACCATTGGTCTTAACTAATGTAGAAATAGTACCGTTGATCAATACTCCGAACAGAGATCCAAGCACATTTCCCACACCACCGGTAAGAAGGGTACCGCCGATAACTGCGGAGGAAATGGCATCCATTTCCAGTCCGGTTGCCTGTGTGGTTGTACCAGCCATTGTGTTCAGGCAATAGCAGATACCGCCGATAGAGGTAAGGAAGCTGGAAAGTATGTAAGCTTTCATCTGAGTTTTCTTAACATCAAGTCCCATCAAAGTTGCTGACTGCTGGTTTCCGCCCACTGCGTAAATGCTGCGTCCGAAACGTGTATATTTCAGCATCAGATAAATAGCAAGTACTACGATCAGCGCTACCACAACCGTTACACGAAGATAAGGATACTGCATAATTCCTTTCTTGTTCAGATATCCCCCAAAAGGAAGGGAAATCTTGTAACTGGAAAGTGTGGTAAAAATCTTGTCGGAAACAATACTTACCTGCTCTTTACAGATCACAGCTGTCATGCCTCGCGCAAAGAACATACCAGCCATAGTTACAATAAACGGCTGAATTTCCAGATAGGAAATACAGAAGCCCTGGACAACACCGAACACGATACCAATTGCAAGGATGAAAAGCATCAGCACCGGACTGGACCAGCCCCACTGCTCAATACCAACCGCAAGGATCATACAGTCCATAGCAACTACAGAACCTACGGAAATATCAATTCCGCCGGTAAGCATAACGCATGTCATACCTGCTGTAATACAGATCAGACCAGCGTTATTGATCAGGATATTCAGGAATGTCTGGAAGCGGGTAAAACCTTTGTCCGCATATACGATACATCCTGCAGCATACATTACAAAGAATAAAACAATGGTAATCAGCAGCAACAGGTTATTGCTGTTTATCTTTTTCTTTTTCATGCCCGAGCTGCCTCCTTTCCGGATTTCTTTGTCAGCTTTTTAAAGAATGCTTTGGCTGGCTCAGCCTGAATAACTACGATGATAATAACAACGATTGCCTTAAATACCGGCGCCTGTGCAGAGGAAACACCAAGTGCATACAGGGTTGTGGTAATCGCCTGAATGGTGTAAGCTCCGATAATGGAACCTGCCAGGGAAAATTTACCGCCGCCAAGGCTGTTTCCACCAAGTGCTACGGAAAGGATAGCATCCAGCTCCATGTTCAGACCGATGTTATTGGTATCAGCGGAATAAATTCTGGAGGTTGCAACCATACCTGCAATGCCTGCACAAAGACCGCAGATCGCATAGCACATCAGGATGATCTTTGAGGAATTAAAGCCTGCGATACGGGAAGCTTTTTTGTTAATACCAACACTCTGGATATAAGTTCCAAGTGCAGTGTACCGAAGTACAATAGATGCAATTGCCACACAAACTGCAGCAACAATAATCGGTGTGGGGATAATTCCGCAGTAACCGCCGAGCTTCTGGAAAGATGGTACACGTACATAAACGATCTGGCTGTTGCAAAGAAGAAGTCCTACCGCACGGCCTGCCGACCATAGGATCAGTGTGGCAACCATAGGCTGGATATTCATATACGCAACCAGGAAGCCGTTGAACATACCGCAGATCAAAGTTACCAGAAGACCTGCCCCGATACCAACCAGCAGCGGATGTGCATACTGCTGAACATTTACATTTCCATATCCTGCAAGGATCATACAGCAGACACCTGCGTAAAGACTCATAACAGAACCAACGGAAATATCAGTACCGCCGGAAGCTGATACAACCAAAGTCATACCGATTGCCAGAATTGCAATTTCACTTCCACGGTTCAGGATGTCAATGAGACGTCCGTAAAGCACACCGTTTTTAATGGAAATCATAAAGAATCCAAGGGGTGCACTGCCTGTTGCAATATCATATACTACGTTGATCAGCATAACCAGGATCATACTGAAAATCGGAAGGAACAGGCGTTTCTGCGTTAATTTTTTTATGCTGCTCATCACTTGTCACCTCCTGCAATTGCTTTCATTACGTTCATCTGGTTCATATCCTGCTCATCAATCTCTCCAACCTTCTGGCCGTCTCGAAGAACCGCCATACGGTTGCAGGTACGAAGCATTTCCTCAATCTCAGAAGAAATGAAGATCAGGCTCTTACCTTCATCTGCCAGCTTCAGAACCAGCTTCTGGATCTCTGTTTTGGTACCGATATCAATACCTCGTGTAGGCTCATCCAGAATCAGGAAATCTGGATTTGTGGCAAGCCATCTTGCCAGGATAACCTTCTGCTGGTTTCCACCGGAAAGCTGCTTGATCAGAGTCTCACGGCTTGCACATTTGATCTGGAGAAGATCAATATACTTGTCTGCGATCTCACACTGCTTTGCCATAGGAATCTTTTTCAAAATGCCCTGTTTTGCCTGTACGGCAAGAATGATATTTTCTCTTACAGAAAGGTCTGCAATAATGCCTTCTGCTTTACGGTCATCAGGGAGAAGTCCCATTCCAAGATGCATAGCATCAATTGGATTCTTTACTTTTACTTCCTGGCCTTTTACCTTCAGGGTTCCGGTCTGTGCACGGTCAGCTCCGTAAATGGCACGGGCCAGCTCGCTTCGTCCGCTTCCAAGAAGTCCGGTCAGTCCGATAACCTCTCCTTTGTGAATATCAAGATCAAACGGTTTGATGGTACCAGCGTGGCTTAATCCGCGGGCTTCAATAACCATCGGCTCTTTTCTCTTATCTCCAGTAGTCTCCGGTTTGATGGATGCCAGATCATCGAAATCTTTTCCCATCATAGCTGCTACCAGCTTTACTCTCGGCAGGTCTGCAATGTCATATTCTCCTACCAGCTTACCATTTCGAAGAACTGTGATTCCGTCACATACCGCATATACCTGCTCCAGGAAATGGGTAACGAATATGATTCCAACACCCTTTTCCTTCAGTCTGCGCATCATGGTAAAAAGCTTTTCTACTTCACGGTCATCCAGTGAAGAAGTGGGCTCATCCAGGATCAGCACTTTACAATCCATATCTACAGCACGGGCAATTGCGATCATCTGCTGCAATGCCAGTGAATATTCTTCAAGATTACGTGTTACATCAATGTCAAGCTCCAGCTGCTTCATCAGTGCTGCTGCCTGACGGTTCATGGCCTTTCGGTTGACCGTGCCAAGCTTTGTTAAAGGCTCACGGCCTATGTACAGGTTCTCTGCCACTGAAAGATTCGGACAGAGGTTTACTTCCTGATATACAGTGGAGATACCCTTTTTCTGGGCATCCATGGTATCTTTATTTACGATGGGATGATCAAATCCTTCCAGATAGATTTCTCCGGCTTCAAATTTATTTACGCCAGTCAGGCATTTGATCAGTGTGGATTTACCCGCGCCATTCTCTCCCATCAGCGCACGGATTTCACCTTTTTTCAATGTAAGGTCCACGCCTTCCAGTGCTTTTACACCTGGGAATGTCATGCAGATTCCCTGCATTTTCAATACTACTCCTGCCTCCAACGCGATTCCTCCCTTCCCGTTACGAGCAACATTTTTTCATTCTCCTCATTTGCCAGCAGGACTGCGCCACAGTCCTGTTCAATGATAAGGGGGAGGAAAAATCCACCCTGGGACTTTCCTCCCCCTGTAAGTTCACACTTTTCTAATTAGTAAGCACGTCCGTCCAGAACTTCCTGAGTCATAGTTGTTGCATATTCGCTCTCGATTCCAGGTGCTACGAATGCCTGATCCTCAACAAGTGTTGTCTTCTCATAGTCTTCGCCAGCCTGCATTTTCTCGATAACGCCCTTAACGGTCTCAGCCTGGATTGGGTTACACTCAACGTCACAGTTGATCTTTCCATCTAATGTGTACTGAAGTCCGTCATGTGTTGCATCGAAGGAAATAAGAGTTACATCTCCGTCTACACCATAGGTGATACCTGCTGCATCCATTGCATCCATTGCGCCGTATGCTTCGTTATCATTCTGGCAGATAACTACGTTGAACTGTCCCTCGTAGGATTTGATGAAGGACTCCATAACTTCCTGGCCGCCAGCCTGTGTGAAGTCACCGGACTGGGAATCAAGGATTGTCCAGTTGTCATGCTCGCCAGCTACCTGATTGAATCCATCTGTACGTCCAAGTGTTGCGGAAGCTCCTACGGAACCTTCGATTACAAGGATGTTAGCGTCTGCATCGCCAAGATACTCAGCCAGCCAGTTTCCTGCTGTGATACCTTCGTTTGTGGTGTTTGTTCCAACCCATGCGTCATATAAGTCATCGCTTGCTTCGATTTCACGGTCTGCAATGATTACCGGGATTCCGGCATCCTGTGCTTCCTGAAGAACGGTGTCCCAGCCAGCGGACTGGATCGGAGCAATTACGATATAATCCATATCTTTACTGATGAAAGTACGAACAGCTTCAAGCTGTGCAGCATTGTCATTGTCGCAGTCTACAAGGTCAAGGCTGTATCCAGCATCTTCTGAGAAAACATCCTGATAGTTCTGGGTGTTTGCTGTACGCCAGTCTGACTCATGTCCAACCTGTGCATATCCAACTGTTACCAGATCATCTGCATATACTGGCATAGCCATCATGCTGAGTGTTGCTGCTGCGAGTGCCATAACTGCTAATTTCTTTTTCATAGTGTTTGTTCCTCTCTTTCTTTTTAAAGGTTTTACGTTTTTCTTGATGTCTATAATTTAGCTGAAATCAACATAAAATTCAATATTACTTTCCGTGTTTTTGGCAGTTTCGTCAGTTCATCCAATACAGATTTTGTTATTTTAGTAGTGAAATAAATACAGATTTGTATTATAATGATTCCTAACCTGCAAAAGGTGGAATTTTTTACGGATTATATAGGAAAAACGTTTGTTTTCTTAAGATATCCCAGAAATATTCCTCTTTTTTCCCCGTTTTTCACTGCGGCAAACTGTCCAACAACGTATAAAAAAGTTTAACTTCCCGAAAAGAAAGTAAGATTTTCTTTGGTAAAAAACCAGGAAATTTTCTATTTATAATTTTTTACGGTAGGAAAAATTATGAGATTTTTTTAACACAGTAAATAATTTTTTCATTTATAAGAACGCTGCCGGAAAAACGGCACATCTATTCAGGAGGAACCTATGGCAATCAAATATAAATGGCTCACCGAACAGCTGCGGGACTTGATTCAGGAATATATTCAAAATGGAAGGAACAGGCTGCCCGCAGAACAGGAATTATGCGCCCGCTATCGGGTCAGCCGCCAGACCGTGCGGGCTGCACTGGCAGTCCTGGAGGAATCTCAGGAAATCCGCCGGATAAAGGGCAGCGGCTCCTATATTACCGGACTTTCCGACCAGGAATCCCGCAACGTGATCGGTGTCCTAATCCCAGATGAACAGCAGTACCAATACCCCGCTTTTGTAAATAACCTTCGCACAGCCCTGGCAGCCTACGGCTATACCTGCAAAGTTTTCCCCACCTACGGTCATCAGGATCAGGAACGGCAGATTCTCCAGTTTCTCCTGAAAAATCCTCTTCGTGCCATTCTTGCAGAACCTGTAAAAAGCGCGCTGCCCACTCTCAACACCGAGCTTTATCAGATGCTTCTTCAAAAGGGAACTGCCGTCTTTTTCCTGGGCTGTGCCTACCCTGGCCTTTCACAGGTTCCGGTTCTTTCCGGCAATCCGGATTACGGAGCCAGCCTGCTGGTACAGGATCTGGCTGCCAAAGGCCATACCTGCATTGCAGGCATTTTCCAGATGGATGACCTGCGGGGACATCAGCACTGCCAGGGCTTTCTGAACGCCATGGAAAATCAGGGGCTCTTGGTTCCGGACCGAAACCTTGGATGGTTTACCACAGAAGATCTGGATGATTTCAGGCAGAATCGGGATATCCGTTTTCTGCAGAAATTCCTGGAAAAACTCACTGCTGACTGTACTGCAATCGTCTGCGAAGATGACTTTATTGCCTGGCTGTTGTGGGAAAAGCTTTCCCTCTCTTCCTCTGCTCCATTTATGGAAACACAGCCCTCTGGCAGCATCTCCCAACTGGCATTGTCGGCCTTCAATACCAGTTATCTCACCGCTTCCGGGCTTTTGCGCGCCGCCACTTTGACCAGTCCAACCCATGAGCCCGCCCAGATGGCTGCCCGGATGATTGCAGACAAATTAAAAGGACTCCCTGTCTCTTCACAGGAAGTCCCATTGCAGCTGCTGCCGCCCAAATAAAAACGATTATGCGCTGCCCTTGCTTCTGTATTCCCTTGGACTGCAGCCCATATTTTTCTTAAACACATAGCTGAAATAATGAGGATCCTTATAGCCCACCTCCTGCGCAATCTCCCCGGATGACTTATCCGTTTCGCGCAGGAGCTTCTTCGCCCGCTCCATTCTTTTTCCAGTCAGATATTCCACAAACGTCTTCTGCATCTTCTGACTGAAAATAGCACTGAAATAATTGGCACTCATATTTACAGCTGACGCAACCTCGTTCAGGGAAATGCTCTCTCTGCAGCAGTTCTCATCAATGTAATCCAGGACCTTTCTCATGGCACTGGTCCCCTGGGATTCACTTCTCTCATCTCGGATGTCCACTGCTGCCTGAAGCATATCCGTACAATACTCCGCCACCTGGGAAGCTTTCAGGCATGTTTCCTCATATTTCTCATCAATCCGGCCCACTTATTCTTCCTTGGCAACGCCAAGAGATTCCAGATACATGATAGTCGTAAAACGAATGTGAAGCACTACGTAATCCCGGAACATTCTGGATTCCAGAGCCTTGCTCATACCGCTTAAATACCCCTGGACAAAATCCTGGATTTCGCAGCTGGTTCCCTTGGTAAGGAAATCCTTTATGACTTCCGGATTCAGCTGAGAAGAATCTACTCCATCCAGCCGGTTCTCTCCCTGTGAGTTTACATAATTCTCCAAAGTCTTTTCCGTAAGAACATGCAGCCCTGGCACCATAAAGCGGTATGCAAAATAGTGGTTCACACTCTGATAGCACTGGGAAAGCAGACTCAGCCTTTCGACTGGTTTTCCCACAGCCACATACCACTCCAGCTGATCCTGGTCTCCGCAGGTTCTTTCCATATATTCCACACAGTTCCCGGTCAGCTCTTCCAGTTGGGACATTTCTCCTTTCACCAGAACGCCATAGCTGTTTACATTCCAGCGGAAAAGCAGATACTGCGGATAGCGCAGAAAATAGTGAAGCACTTCGTCCTGTTTTTTCAGGAAGCCTTCCATCTTGTCCTTATTTTTCTCCTGAAGATATAAGAATAGAAGATTGTACCCTGCTGCGGTAATCTCAATGGACTGGCGGTCTGCCTCGTCGTAAATCTCCTTAACGGAAAGTTCCCCTTCCAAAATTTTCTCCATAAAACGGCGTCTGGAAAACTGCTCGTACTCCTGGATCTCATTCTGAAACTGGGTGCGGTAATCCTCCTGTTCCTGGTCTTGTTCGATCTTATCCTTCAATTCAAGAAGAACGGTTTTCAGTTTCATCCTGGTTACCGGCTTCAGCAGATACTGATCCACTCCTACCTCTATCGCCTGTCTTGCGTATTCGAAATCATCGTATCCGCTGACAATGATGATCTTCATCCGCGGAAATTCCTTGCTTACAATTTTGCTTAAAGAAATCCCATCCATAAAAGGCATCTTAATGTCTGTAATCAGCACATCCGGCCTTGTTTTTCGGATTAGAGGCAGCGCCATCTCTCCGTCAGCAGCTTCCCCCACAAAGCGATATCCAAACTGATCCCAGGGAATCCTGTCACGCAGACCTTCCCGGATCACAGTCTCATCTTCAACCAGAAATACCTTCAGCAGCATCTTCATCCTCCCCTGCATTCTCCTGCGTATATACCCGTTCCGGAACATAATACGCTTTTTCTACTTCTTTACCTGCTTCCATATCCTTTATAACCTGTTCCACATATTTTCCCTGGTCCGGATTACACTGGACGTCAATGTTGATTTCACCGTTTCTTACCAGTTCCACTCCAGCATCTACCGCGTCAAAGGAAATCACTGTGATATCGCCGTTTACGCCAGTTGTTTTGCCAGCAGCATGAATAGCCTCCAGGGCTCCGAACGTCATGTCATCATTCTGGGACACCACCACATCAATATCCTCATATTTCTCCAGAAGCCTTGCCATCTCTTCTTTGCCTTTGGCTGTGGTAAATTCTCCGTCTACCTGTTCCAGAATATTCCAGTTATGCTGGATCTTTGCAGTCTCATTGAACCCTCTGGTTCTTCCAATGGTAGCAGTTGCCCCTTTGGTTCCCTGCAAAACCACAATGTTTATTTCATCCTCATCTCTTCCCTGTTCTTTCAGGTAATCCTCCAGCCAGTATCCCGCATCCTGTCCTTCCCGGATAAAGTCAGAGCCTACCCATGTGGTATAGAGGGAATCATCCGCTACCTCCACAGTACGGTCCATAAGGATCACCGGAATCCCTGCATCCTTCGCCTCCTGAAGCACAGTGTCCCAACCGGTTTCCTCAATGGGCGAAAGCACAATGTAGTCCACCTGCTGGGAGATAAAGCTTCGGATTGCCTTGATCTGGTTGGCCTGTTTCTGTCTGGCATTGTCAAAAATCAGCAGATAGCCATTGGCTCTGGTAAAAGCATCCTGAACAGACTGGGTGTGTGCGGTTCTCCACACGGATTCACTTCCTACCTGGGAAACGCCCACTACGATTAAGTTGTCATCCTCTGCAGGAGTTTCCTGCACATTGCCGCTTCCAAAAGGGCTTCCAAGAAGAACCAGCGCTACCAGCACAAATACAACCGGCGCCACAGCCCAGATGTTTTTCTTTATAAACTGTCTCATAAGCGTGCCCCCTCCTGCTGTGGCTGTACATTTGCGGCATTCTCTGCCGGGGCTTCCAGAATAGCAGGAATCACAATCTCCACCGTAGTTCCTTTGCCCTTTTCAGACTCAATCTTCATGCCGTACTCATAACCGAAATACATATGGATACGCTCATTTACATTTGCCAGCCCAAAGCCCTTCTCCGTCTCCTGACAAGGCTTCTCGATCTGCTGGCGAAGCTGCGCAAGTTCTTCCTCATCCATACCCACGCCGTCATCCCGGACAGTCAGGCGGATAATATCCCCCTCTTTTTCCCCGTGAATGTGAATGCATCCCTTGGCACGCTTATATTTGATTCCATGATAAAGCGCATTCTCCACTACCGGCTGAAGTGTCAGCTTCAGGATCTGATATTTATAAATTACCTGATCCAGCTGAATGTCATATTCCAGAATATCCCGGTAACGCATTTCCTGGATCTGCAGATAGCTGCTGATGTGCTTCTCCTCTTCCTTAATGGAAATAAACTCCTTGCCTTTGCTGAGAATCTCACGGAAAAAGTCCGACAAGGTAACAACCATTGTCACTGCTTCGTCTGGCTCATTGGATTCGATCAGCCACACAATGGTGTCGAGTGTGTTGTAAAGGAAATGCGGCTGGATCTGCTCTTGGAGGAGGCGCAGGTCTGCCTTTCGCATTTTGCGCTCATCTTCCTTCACCTTGTCGATCAGGGACTGCATATTTCCCGCCATCTTATTAAAGCTCACCGCAAGTTCCGCAACTTCATCGTCAGAATTCACCTGTGCCCTGGCATTGAAATCTCCCTGGGCAATTTTCTCCGTCACGGAATTCAACTGCCGGATGGGCTGAAGGATTCCGGAAACGATCATCACCGCACTGACAGCCACTACTGCAATCAGCACCGCGATCAGAATGCTGCACACCACCATAAAGCGTCCAATCTGTTTTTGCAGGGTGTCTGTAACCTTTTCCATGTACCGGGTCTGATAGTAAATGTAATACTGGATGTCATCCTGGATCAGCTCTGTAAGAATATAGATATTGTTATCCAGCATCTCGATATTCTCACTGTACCGGCCTCCGGCATCGATGCTGTCCACAATATCATCCACTCTTTTTTCCAGAGCATTGATGTTTCGCAAAAGACTCTCCAGCCACAGCTTACTTTCTGATTCTGTAGTGATTGCCGTAAGTCTGGTAAACTCACTGCGCAGTTCCTCGATCAGGACATATGGATTCTTCAGGCTTTTGTCCGACTCAATGTTATCCAGCGTCACATAGCCAACTACCAGTTTATAAAGGCTTTCATCCATTTCCTCTTTGAAATTCAGGTTATAATTGTTGGCAACTGTCATGTTGCTTACAATCTCCGAATATGTGTTGCTGTAGCTTGCCATGGAAGCAAGCAGATACATTACCAGAAGAATAAACGGCAGTGTTACCACTGCCGCTAATGTAAGAATTTTCTTTTTCATAAAGCAGAGCGTACCTCCCTTTATTCAAAATCCCGTATTTTTTTATATGCTCTCAAGCAGCTTCCCTGCATGGCTTCCCTGGGAATAGGTGGGCTGCTCAGCGGCTTTCGCCATCTCTACCGGAATATTTCCTGCAATATCCTTCAGACACTCCAGAAGAAGCGGGTTGAAGGTTCCGCATTCTCCGGCAAGGATCATCTCCATTGCATTCTCATGGGTAAAGGCTTTCTTGTATACACGCTCGCTTGTCAGTGCGTCATATACGTCCGCTACAGAAACTACCTGGGCGGAAATGGGGATCTCTTCGCCCTTCAGTCCATCCGGATAGCCTTTTCCATCGTAGCGCTCATGATGCCATCTGCAGATCTGATAAGCAACCTTCACAAGCTCCTCGTCCTGGTATACGCCAAGGCTCTTCAGCATGGAGGCTCCGATCAGAGTATGCTTCTTCATCTCCTCAAACTCTTCTTTGGTCAGTCTGCCCGGTTTGTTCAAGATCTTCTCGTCGATTCCCACCTTGCCGATATCATGAAGGGCAGATGCCACTGTGATCATGTACTGATCCGACCACTGCAGATGGTATTTATCCGTCTTCTGCACAAGTCTCTCCAGTAAAAGTCCGGTGAGCGTCTTGATGTGCTGAACGTGAAGTCCGCTCTCTCCATTACGAAATTCTACGATATGGCTGAGAATATCTACCAGAATCTGACTATTTTTTTCTTTTTCCCGAATTTGATCCGTTACAAGTGTGATTAGGTACCTCTGTTTTACGTATAATTTAATGGTATTATATACACGCCGATAAACAACCTTGGAATCAAATGGACGGCTGATATAGTCAGAGACTCCCATTTCGTAAGCACGGCGTATATATGATTCTGTCTCTTCACTGGAGATCATAATGACCGGAATATCTTCCAGCCAGTGATTTCGGTTCATTTCATCCAGAACTGCGAAACCGTCCATACCAGGCATAACAATGTCCAGCAATACCAGCGAGATTCCTGCGCCATACTGCCGCAGCATTGACAGACACTCCTCCCCGCTGCAGGCCTCCATAGTCTTAAAATCAGGGTGCAGGATCTCCGCTAGTATTTCACGGTTCAATTCAGAATCATCTACGATCAGAATCTGCTGCTTCAGCTCATTACGGTCAACCTCTGTACCGTCCTCATCCTGATTTCTTATTTCATTCGTCTCTGTCACTACCAGGTTCTTATGTGTCTTCGCCTGATACATAAAGCGGTCCGCTCTTCCCACAACACTTTCAATGGTCTCATCCGCACTGGCAATGGTACCTCCAATGCTTACAGAGAGCTGGATTCTGGCATATCCCGGTATGGTAGCTGCATGGATCCTGTCCAGAATCTCCTGCAGTCTGTGGGTAAACTCTGCCTCTTTCACATTGGGAATGATCAGAAGAAATTCATCCCCGCCGTAACGAACCAGAATATCGGTCTTACGAATGTATCTGGAGATCACCTGGGTTACTGTGGCAAGGGCCATATCGCCTGCCTTGTGTCCATATGTATCATTATGCAGCTTGAAGTCGTCCAGATCGATCATTGCAATTCCGGCAGGACCCTTCTGGTTCTTCAGTTCTTCTTCGAAATAGCGTCTGTTATAAACCTTGGTCAGCACATCACTGTACAGCCGTTCATTGTAGCCGGAAAGACTGCGGATCAGGCGGTCACGGTCGCCCTGTGCAACCAGGTAATTCTTATCCATGGATTTGAGCAGTTCCATCACATATGGCTTGCCGTCAATCTCCAGATATTTCGCCATGATCTGGTAAATATCATCACCGATGAACTCCAGCTTGGATAACTCTTCTTTTTTGTAAAAAGCATCCACGGCCACATGTCCCATGCACTGGTGCGTGGGATGCTGTTCCTCTCCACAATCATCCTCTTTTTTCAATGCGTCTACGGCCGCTTCGTCGTAAAGCCACACATCATCGAAAACCTTGCGGTAACAGGCCATTTCTGTTTCTGCCTGTTCCATTGTAATTTTGTAATCTGAATCCATATTTTATCTTCCTCTTCATCGTGAAGCCTGTGATGCAAAAAAATGACCGCACAGCCACAGTCACTACCGGGCTATACGGTCAGCGCCAGCTGCAAATCAGATGGCATCATCTAATTTACTAATATGTTTATTATAATCAACCAAACGTTATTTGTCTATCTTTAGTTCGCCTAACATACACGCAAAAATAGAATTCAGATTAATTTTTCTACTAATTTTCTTAGTTCTTCTTCTGTATATGCGATGTAATCCAGTTCTGCCATACCAGGTGATACTGTATATCTGTGGTGATTCATCCAGATGGTTTTCCAGCCGGCATTTTTGGCCCCCGTAATATCATTCTCCAGAGAGTCTCCCACCATATAGGTATTGGCAGGATTCATTCCCCACTTCTCTTCTGCTATCCGGAAAATCTGCACATCAGGCTTAGCTACGCCTACGCCAGCGGATACGATCAGCTGATCCTCTGTAAACCATTTGTCCAGTCCCAATGTATGAAACTTCTGCACCTGGTGGGCAAAAGGGCCGTTGGTGATCACCCCCATTTTCACGCCGGCTTCCTGGCATGTATCTAACATTCCCGCAAGGGTATCGGACACATGAAGATGAGACTGATTTTCTTTATATCTTGCCTGAAAAACTTCCGCCTGTTCCCGGGTAAAAGGGATACCCATATCCTTCATGGTGTTCTCAATTCTGTACAGCCTGGACTCGTGGATAGAAACCTGTCCGCTCTCGCTGAACAGAAACATTTCCGCGCTTCTTTTCCCAAAGATCCGGTAAAACAGCTCCGGATCCGGCAGCGCTCTTCCAAGACTAAATTCACACGCCGTAAGCAACGGTTCCATCTGGCTGTACAGCGTGTCATCTATATCAAAAACCAGAGAAATTTCTTTGTTCATCAAATCGACTCTTTTCTACACTTTTCTACATTACGTGATTCAATAATTATACCGTTTTACGTCAGGATATGCAATGGATTCTTTGAGCGCAAAAGGCGCAAAAAAAAGAGACCCACCTGTTATAGATGAGTCTCTACAGTTTCAAATCCAAACCCGGAATCAGTCTTGAATTCCAAATTCAAACTGTATTTTATTTTTGTTCTTTAGTTCCAGCCTTCGCCATACTGAAGTCCGGCACCGCCTTCATTGTTCTGCCAGTCTTCTAAGAGATTTCCGTCCTCATCGGTTGCACCATCCTGATTCTGGGAATCCTTGGAGTCTGCATTCTGTGTATCCTCGCTCTTGCCAAGAGTTACGGTAACAGTCTCTTCTTTGTATTCTTTTCCGTCTGGAACTTCAATGGTAAGCTCAACATCCTCGCCTGGCTCGTAGTAGGAAAGGAAATCAACCAGCTGTTCTTTGGTAGTTACGGTCTTGCCTGCGAACTTGGTAATGATGGATCTTGCTTCGATACCAGCATCATCTGCTGCACCGCCCTCAGTAACCTCTCTTACCAGCACGCCTTCCGGAACACCGTAAGCTTCCGTTACCGCACTGTCAACAGTCTGAACTGTGATTCCAAGAACACCGTGATCCTCAACCTTATCTCTGGTCTCCTCATTCATCAGACTCTCAATAGTATCTGTTACATCAGAAATTGCGATTGCATAACCAATACCCTCAACCTCTGTGGAAGCAAGCTTTGCAGAGTTGATACCAACAACCTCACCGTTCATGTTCAGAAGAGCACCGCCGCTGTTGCCAGGATTGATTGCTGCATCTGTCTGGATCAGATTGGTAGCGGAATTGCTGTCGCTGTCATAATCACCAACCGTATCATCAGAATTCAGCTGACGGTTTTTAGCACTTACAATACCGGTTGTTACGGACTGGCCATAACCAAGGGCATTACCGATTGCAACAACCTGCTCACCAACCTTCAGGTTATCTGAATTACCAATTGTTGCGATGGAAATTGCATCCATTGTGTCGCTGTCAATATCGTCCAGGGAAACTGCAACAACTGCAAGGTCTTTCTCGCTGTCATAACCTTTTACCTTAGCTTCGCATGCTGTACTGTCGCAGAAACCAACGGATAATGTCTCTGCACCATCTACTACATGGTAGTTGGTCGCAATCAGAAGCTCTGTATCATTCTTACCAATGATGATACCGGAACCGCTTCCCTGAACCTCTCTCTGCTCAGGAGAATAAGCACCGTACTGACCAAACATTCCATAGTAGCTCTGAACCTCTTCTACAGATTTAGTTGTAATGGAAACAATGCTTGGCATTGTCTCTTCTACAATATCAGATACATCCAGGCTTCCCTTTGCTGTACTTTCTTCCTTGGAATCGGAATCATCTGATTCCTTGTCGGATTTCAGTAATGTAACCTGCTCCTTGCTAGCTGCCTGTACGCTCTGCTCATAACCTGTCAGATAGTTCACTCCTGTATATGTTCCTGCTGCAAGACCACCTGCCAGTACTGCGCAAAGACTAATGCTTGCTGCCTTTTTCAGTTTTCTCTTTAATTCTTCATTTCTATTCTTCATGATAAAAGCCTCCTTTAGAAACTCTGTTATGTTTTCTTTCAGTAACTATTCTGCAGTTACTATTCCGCGAGGTGTTTTTTGTGAACGTAGTTCACAGAAAACCCGAGAATTGCGGCGCGAAATCATGCTTTGCATGATTTCTGTGCATCGCGGAGCGGTAATTGTGAAGGTACTGAACAATTACCTCTTTCATTTGATAGTTCACAGTATAGAGACAATTTGTGTTCTCTTTGTGGGAAAAATGTGTTTAATTTGTTAAATCCTGTTTTATCTTACCATTTAAAAACCCGGACTGCAAGGCAATCCGGGTTTTGGCCTGTCACTATATCGGGCAAGAATAGCAACCAATTTTTACTTGTTTGGCATGATCCAGAATTTCATGGTTGGGTAGCTGAGAACTACCTGAACCAGAATGTTCAGCACGTTTGCAAGAGTTGGTGCAAGTGCTTCGGAAATTCCGATGTTAATGAAAAAGCTCTGGCTGTAAGCCGGAAGTGCTGCGGAAACAAGTACTAGCACAACAGCAAGTATAATGTATTTCGGAACTGCTTTTTCAAACGCTGCATTAGATTTGAAAACCAGGTTCTTCTGTACGAAAAAATTTACGGTCTGTGCTGCTGCAGTCGCAACCAAAAAGCTTAAGAATCCGCATAATCCAAGGTTGGACTCAATGTTGTCTGCGTAGTTGAACACCAGGAATTTAAATGGTGTGTTTGCAAAGCTTTTGAAGATAAAGCCTGTGCACAGCCACATAATGATAAAGTTTGTGATGGTTGCGCAGTTTGATAATACGTTAAATTTAATGAACTCCCAGATATTCGGATGGTCTGCGATTAACTGTTTGATTTTTCCCATGATAATACTCCTTATTCTTTATTTTTCTGTCTGTATGATTTCTTATTTCTGCTCTTCCAGGTCTTTCTCATACTGCTTGTTCAGCTTCTGGTTTCTGAAAAATCCGCTGATCACTTTTCCAAGTCCGCTGAAGTGGCCGTTTACTACTCTTACAAGACCTTCCACCATTTCCATGGAAACCATGCCGCCTGTCATCTTCGCGATGGCACGGAAAGGCATGTTGTACTGGAACAGAGTATTCAGATCCGGAACTCCGGCAGCTTCGCTCTTCTTCAGTTTTTCGCCCAGCTTCTTGCAGATGAAACGGGCAATTCCGCTCTTTGCATAATACATCTGGCAGAGGGCATCGTTCATGCCAAGCTCTCCGCTCCAGCTTCCGTCTGGAATGGAATGTCCCAGAATGGTCTCGAATTCTTCGTTTCCAACCTTCTGGATTTTTCCGTCCATATAAGAAGCAACGCGATTGGTATAATATGGCATTATCTCAGTGGTTCCGATAATAGCAAGTGTATCCTGAAGACGGATATCTGCGCAGCTTGCACCGATCATAATGCTGTAAACGCCGCCTTCCACTTCCCATTTGTTTGTTTTCATATTCCAGTAGCGGAATGTTTTGTCATCGAATTTAATGGTAACGGTCTTCTCTTCGCCAGTCTTTAAGAACACTTTTGTGAAGCCCTTCAGCTCTTTTACCGGACGGAAAACCTTTGCTCCCGGAAGTCCTACATAAAGCTGTGCGATTTCTGCACCGTCGTATTTTCCAGTGTTGCGGATAGTAAAGGTAACGCCATCCGGTTTTACCTGCAGATTTTCATACTCGAAGGTAGTATAGGAAAGTCCATATCCAAATGGATAATTTACCGGAACTCCTGCAGTGTCAAAATAACGGTATCCTACATAGATTCCCTCTCTGTACTCAGAATTGCGCTCCTGAGACGGATAATAATTGTAGGAAGGAGTATCTTCATATTTCTTGATATAGGTTTCTGCCAGCTTTCCGGACGGATTGATCTTACCGGAAAGAATGTCCAGAACCGCGCCTGCACCAGCCTGTCCCATCAGTGCTGTGTGAAGCAGCGCCTTGAAATGGTGATGCCATGGCATTTCAATGACAGAGCCAGCACTGATAATACCGATCATGTTGGCGTTTGCTTTTGCAAGCTCCTGGATCAGGTTAATCTGGTTCTGAGGAATGCGAAGGTGCTTACGGTCAAGACCTTCTGTCTCGCTCTTCTCATTCAGTCCGAAGAAGAACAGGACCACATCGGAACGGCGTGCAAGATCCACAGCCTCTTTTTTCATGGCTTCGTCTTCCTTGCCGTCACGCTGATATCCGTGAACGATTCCGGTTACGGAAATTCCGCAGGACTCCAGCATGTCCTTAATGGAATCCACTTTTGTGGAGTTTACCATGGAGGAACCGGCACCCTGGTATCTTGGCTCGAATGCGAAATCACCGATCACGGCTGCCTGAACCTTCTCCCCAACTGGAAGGATTCCGCCTTCATTTTTCAGAAGAACAGCACTTTCCTCACATGCCCGGCGTGCCAGCTTATGATGCTCTTCATGCAATGCTTTTTTGTCTGCCGCTTTTTTGTAATGCTTTGCATTCTCTGTTGTAGTAAGTACCAGATCAAGAAGCTCATCTACACGCTCGTCAATATCCTTCTCGCTGATCTTTCCGCTCTCTACGCTTGCAATCAGCTCTCTTGCTGCGTCAAGACCTGGGGTAGGCATTTCCAGAGTGGAACCGTTTTTCACACCAAGGGAATGATCGTTGGACGCGCCCCAGTCTGTGATAACAGAGCCGTCAAACCCCCACTCGTCACGGAGAATATCCTTCAGAAGATGCTCATTCTCGTTGGCATAAACGCCATTTACCTCGTTGTAGCTGCTCATTACGGTTTTGGCATTGCCCTCTTTAATGGCAATTTCAAAGCCTGTAAGGTAAATCTCACGAAGTGTTCGCTCATCTACAACCGCATTCATAGCCATACGGCGAAGCTCCTGGCTGTTTACTGCGAAATGCTTTGCACACGCTGCTGCACCAGTGCTCTGTACGCCGCGGATAAATGCTGCCGCCATTTTTCCGGAAAGATAAGGATCCTCGGAAAAATACTCGAAGTTACGTCCGCAAAGAGGATTTCTTTTAATGTTCAGTCCCGGTCCGAGAAGAACGTTTACTTCCTCTTCCATGGACTCTTCTCCAAGTGCAACTCCTACCTTCTGCTCCAGTTCTTCATCCCAGCTGTTTGCCATGGTTGCTGCTGTTGGAAAACAGGTTGCCGGAACGGACGGGTTGATTCCCAGATGGTCTCCTGCGCCAGCCTGCTTACGCACACCGTTTGGTCCGTCTGAACAGAAGATTGCCGGAATGTCCAGTCTTGGAAATTCCCTTGTCTGCCACTCGCTTTTTCCGCTAAGGAACGCGGCTTTTTCTTTCAGGGTCATGTTCTCTATAATATTCTGATACTTCATTTCCTGTAAAATCTCCCTTTCTGTTGTTTCTGTTTCACTCCATTTTTCTGAGTTTACTATAGCACAACCCCGCCTGAAAAAGACGGGGTTATCATAAACTGTCATTTTATTGCGCAAGATGTACATTTTTTAGTTCCCACTGCTCCAGAACACGCAAAAATCTCCTTGCCTCACCCGCAAATTCACGTTATACTAACCCTTATTAAAAACGTTACTCTTTGTAACACAAGCTGCTTTTTGCATCCGTACTACAGAGTTATTTTTAACAGGAGCTTCACCATGGAAAAACAGAAATCTTCAAAAAACACACCCAACCAGCAGACCCGTGAGAAAATCGTAAATGCCCTTCTCACCCTGATTAAAGAAAAGCCGCTGTCCACCATTACCATAACGGAGCTTACCCAGCTGGCAGGCGTTTCCCGAATGGCGTTTTACCGGAATTTCTCCACCAAAGAGGAAGTGTTTTCTTCCCATTTGAAAGACATTCTGCAGAAATATCAGGAAGAGGACCGCAAGCAGAATCTGCAGGGAATCTACTATGACCGCGCCCACATGATCCACTGCTTCGAATATTGGTACCAGTACCGGGACTTTTTTGACGGTCTTATCCACTGCGGCTTCGGCAATATTTTCCTGGAATACCTTACCAGATACATTATCTGGAAATGGAAAAGCACCTGCCAGGATGCCAGCCAGTATTACCGGCTGTCCGCCTTTGCAGGTGCTCTGTATAATGTTTATTTCTCCTGGGCTTACAACGGATATCAGGAAACGCCCCAACAGCTCGCCCAGATTCTGAATGTTCCATGCACTGAACAGCCTCCTTGCCGTTGGCAGCCTGCTCGGTGATAATCTGGTACTCTTCCAGAATGGTGCAGATGATCTCCATATTCAGATCATTGTCCTCTGCTACCAGAATCCGTTTTCCCGGGAAAAGAAGGGCCTTTTCCGGCACAGCTTCCTTTCTCTCATCCGGGCTTACCGGGCGCAGCCTGATGTTAAAGCTGAAGCTGCTTCTCTTTGATCTTGGATTCCAGCAGCGGCTGCAGCCCCTGAACCAGTTCCAGAAGGTTGCATTTTTCCTCCACCAGACGCATCTTTCCGCTTTCAATTTTGGACATATCCAGAATGTCGTTGATCAGGCCAAGAAGATATGCGGAAGAGTGCTGTCCATTGTCTGCCATATGGAATACAAGATCCTGGTTCCCATTGGCAAAAGGATGGATCAGCGGCTCGTTTTCCATTGTTTCCCCGGTCAGAAGAAGCTGCTGCAGTTTCAACGCCAGGATATCCAGCACTACCGAAGTATTTCCTTCCCTGTCAAACAGGTTCAGTGCAATGGAAGAAAGAGTCATTTCTTTCAGGCGTTCGTCTTCCAGAATAAATGGCTTGGACCAGTATCCCAGATTTGCCATGTTAATATTAGCATCCACATAATCCCCTGCAGTCACGTACGGCTGATAGAAAAAGTCATCTGCACTTCGGTTTCCATTTCCCTGGAACCGAAAATCTGTACGCCATGGTGTATCCAGTGAAATGGACATACTCTGGGAAAGCTTCTTGCTTCCGCGCTCCATCTGCAGATCTGCGTGAGAAGCCGTTTTGGTCATTGGGTCAGAATCCCGCACCCAGAAACCATTGTATTCACATTCTTCCTCCGTGGATTTATCATTTCCCAGCACCAGGAAGATTCCGGAAGTGGAATTGTACTGCAAAACCTCTACCATATCATAGAAAACAGCTTCCAGATATTCCTCCTGCACATCGTCAGAACCCAGAAATCCCTGAATATCCATCTCATGTTCATCCAGGAGCCTGGCCAGTGCAGCATAAAGCCCGTCACTTTCTTTATTTACGCTGCTCCACTGCTCGATCATGTCATTTTCCAGGACTACCTTGCGGTTCTCTACAGTGTGGCTGTCCAGGCCAATCACCGTGTCCTCCATGCTTGTACGGATTCCGCTTCACAGTCCGTCTCACCGCCTTTCCATCACATCTCATGGTTATGAGTTTGCTGCTGCATTTAAACTATTGCAGAATTCCTCATACCAGCTCTCGAAATTCTCATCGGTGAGATACTGCGCCAGTGCCTCTTCTTTACTCTGACCGCCTGCAACAGCTTCTTCCAGAACTGCTTTATCAGCTTTTGCTTTGTCAGACAGAGAATAATCCAGAATTTTACGGGTACTGTAACCATTTGCAAAATTTCCAGGAGTATAAAAACAGGTTTTCTGGAAAAATTGGATAGCTGCTGTCTTCTGTCTCTACAGAATCCGGGAAGTACACTGCAGATGAAGTAGAACCAGTATAAGCGATAACATCTCCTGTTTTCACATCATCTGAACGGAATTTTCCCAATGAAGCAAAATAGCCTTTCATAAACGGCACGTAATAATTATCCCAGATACGGCGAACCAATTCCTTGTCTGTGTTAAGGGTTACTTTGCCGTCTTTTACTTCAAACAGTTCCTTACCCATCTGCTTCATGCTGATAAGAAAATAATTTGACATAGAGTCTCTGCCGTAAAAGGCTTTTCCATCGGCCGGGACATCCGGGGTCTGCGCGTCCGTCCACTCATAATACCGCTGCGCCACCTGGACAATTCCCTCTGTGGTGGCAAGCTCATCTACAGTAGTTCCAGCAGCCTCTGCAAAGGGCTCCCAGTCGGTCTTATTGAGCATAGTGATCTCAGTGGATTTGGCCACAGGGAAAAGATACAGGGCTCCATCCTGGTTAAAGTAGCCTTCCTGAATGTAGGAATCTACATATTTAGACAGCTCATCTTCTGTGAAATACTGGGAAAGATCGGCAAGCTTGTGATGTATGAGCAAGCTGCTCCTGCACCTCTTTGTTTTCCGCAAATACAGGTGAATGTAATAACAGCCATTCAAAACATTCCGGTAAAAACAGCTCCGCTTTGCTCAGCATTAAATCATACATATAAGGTCCTATTGCAGCACCATCTCCAATCAAAGTAATTCCTTTCTTTGCATACTTGGAAAGATTACTGTTTCCATGACTGGTTCTTACCTTATTTCTCTTTCGTCTTCGCGAAATAAAATATTTAACATATTTCAATACCTAACCCTTCTACAAAAATCAAATTATTTTTTCATTATAACCTTTAAAGATTATACTCCTTTCAGGAATCCAATTACAACCTTGTTTATTCGCCAATTTGTGACATGAATAGATATTTGGGCATAAAAAACAGGATCGCAGCGCATATGAAACGCTGTAATCCTGTTTGCATATTTTTCAAAGTGAATTTTATTTCTTCAAAGTCTCGTTCATACTTCCCATACGGTATCCCTGGAGATCCATGGTTACGTAGGTGAATCCGTATTCTTTAAAGGCTTTTACGATCTGCTCGCGGTTTTCAAGTACTTTTGGGAGCTCGTCCGGGAGTACTTCGATTCGGGCCAGGGTGCCGTGGATGCGGACGCGCAGCTGGTGGAAGCCAAGGTCCAGGAGAAGCTGCTCGGCTTTGTCTACCATGCCAAGCTTTTCTTTGGTGATGGTCTCTCCGTATACAAATCTGGAAGACAGACAGGCAAAGGACTGTTTCTCCCAGGTTGGAAGGCCAAGATCTTTGGAAAGGGCGCGAATGTCTTCTTTATATAATTCGCTGTGGCGCAGCGGACTCTTTACCTCAAGCTCTGCTACAGCCTGAAGTCCTGGTCTGTAGTCGCCGTTGTCGTCCATGTTGGAGCCTTCTGCTACTGCATTTAATCCTTCTTTTCTGGCAATCTCCCAGATTTTCTCGAATAATTCTTTCTTGCAGATGTAGCAGCGGTTGGTCGGGTTCTGGCAGAAGCCTTCGATTTCCAGTTCTTCGGACTCTACTGTGATGTGACGGATACCTTCTTTTTCACAAAAGGCCTTGGCTTCTTCCAGCTCTCTCTTTGGAAAAGAACAGGACATAGCAGTAATCGCCAGACATTTGTCCCCCAGTACATCATGGGCAGTTTTCAAAAGGAAGGTGGAGTCTACGCCGCTTGAAAAAGCTACGGCTACGCTTCCAAGGCTGCGTAAGTATTCTTTCAGGTTCTCGTATTTGATCTGCTGTTCTTTAGTTGCAGTTGCTTCACTCATTTGATTATCCTCCTATGGAAGTTTGATGCTGTTTATCACACTGGAAGGCCTCCTCCCTGCGCGAAATAACAATTTGGTTTATGTTACTATGAAATACCCTAGTATGTCAATGGGATTAGTTATAGTTGGGTTTAAGTATAGTGTTTCGCTATTGACAAAAAGGACTGCCGCGGTGAAATGCTTTGTTCAAACATATCCGTTACGACAGTCCTTATGTTTATTCGCTTTTATAATGTTCCGTTAAGACCGCTGCGCGGCAATCCGGAATTTACTCAGTAAACAGCGGTGTAGAATAATATCTGTCACCGGTGTCTGGGAGGAGGGCTACGATTACTTTGCCCTTGTTCTCAGGTTTCTTTGCATAATTTATTGCAGCGCTTAATGCAGCACCGGAGGAGATTCCTACAAGGATTCCTTCTTTGTGAGCAAGAAGTTTCGCTGTTGCAAATGCTTCGTCAGCTTCTGCTTTATAAACTTCATCATAAATCTTGGTGTTCAGAACTTCCGGAACAAATCCGGCTCCGATTCCCTGGATCTTGTGCGGGCCAGCTTTGCCCTCGGATAATACAGGAGATGTAGCAGGCTCAAGAGCTACGACCTTCACATTCGGGTTCTGCTCCTTCAGATACTCACCAGTTCCGGTAAGGGTTCCGCCTGTACCAACACCTGCGATGAAAATATCAACCTTGCCTTCAGTATCTTTCCAGATCTCTGGACCTGTGGTAGCTTTGTGTACAGCCGGGTTCGCCGGGTTCACAAACTGTCCTGGGATAAAGCTGTTCGGGATCTCCGCTGCCAGCTCGTTCGCCTTGGCAATGGCACCCTTCATACCCTTGGTTCCATCGGTCAGAACCAGCTCTGCGCCGTATGCTTTCAGAATGTTTCTACGCTCAACACTCATGGTCTCCGGCATGGTAAGAATGATTCTGTATCCCTTAGCTGCTGCAATAGATGCAAGACCGATTCCGGTATTTCCGGAAGTAGGCTCGATGATAACGGAACCTTCCTTCAGGATTCCCTTCTGCTCTGCATCCTCGATCATAGCCTTGGCAATTCTGTCCTTAACGCTTCCTGCCGGGTTAAAGTATTCCAGCTTCACAAGAACGGTAGCTTCCAGTCCAAGTTCCTTTTCGATATTTGTTACCTCAACAAGCGGAGTATTTCCAATTAATCCAAGTGTTCCCTTATAGTATGCCATATCCATTCCTTTCCCGGCTGCCCTGCCGTATCTGCCAAAACTGCATTTTTTATACTGGCAAAATATTATTTTCAACTGTGGTACATATTGCTTTTTCATCCGTTGAATGGATATTACCACTATTAACCCACTATGTCAATAGGTTTTTAGGATTTAATGGATAAAATTAAAATACCAGGGCTCCGAAACCTTTTGTTCTTAGGGTTTATCCTTCTTATAAAACCTCATTTACCATATCGTAAGCGTCTTCCAGTGCATCCAGCGCCTCAGTAAGAGTATCCAATTTTCTCTGGTCTGCGCCGTCCTCGTCAAACTCCTGGATCAGCGCTGCAAACTCATCCTTCAGTTCTCCCATATAATCCGCAATCTGCTCCAGCTTCTCCTCTTTTTCCATAACTGCTGAAAGATCGATAATTTTACCCATTCTGTCATTTCCTCCTATTCGTCAAAATCATAACGCACAACCGCGCAGTTCTTTACTCCAAATGCTGCATATTCCTCATTTGTCATATCATGGAAATAGGACTGCACCATTCTGGCAATTCCATTATGTGCCACCAGAATATAAGTCTTCTCCCCGGACTCTGCTTTGATCTCATCCAGCAGATTATAAATTCTCTGTGCCAGATGAAGCATGGATTCCCCACCTTCATAGTTGCAGGCGAAAATTTCTTTCGCCTTTTTGAAATCCGCACCGTTTCTTGGCGTGCCCTCCCATTTTCCAAAATTCTGCTCAATCAGCCTTGGCTCCACTCTTCTTGGAATTCCGGTGATTTCGGAAATATATCTTGCAGTTTCTGCCGCACGAATCAGCGGTGAGTACAGAATCTCATCTGCCTTAATTCCCTCTTCCGCAATCTTCCTTCCGGTCTCCACAGCCTGCTCATGACCAAATTCTGTCAGCGCAATGTCTGTAGCACCGCAAATCTTATTTTCTACATTCCAGATGGTCTGCCCGTGTCTCACAAAATATAGATGTCCCATCCTTATTCCTCCTGATGTTTTTCCAAAAACTATAAAATTATCCTGTTTTTCCCCGCATGCGGCGTCTGGTGCTTCGCCAGCTGTAATCCGCAAAGGTTTCCTGTATTTCCCTGCGCTTTAAACGGCTGATGGGAATTTCTGTCTGATCCGATAATTTCAGCACATCGGTAGGCATTGCCGCAATTTCCCGCATGGAAACCAGCGCCCAACGGATAGGGCGGCAGAACTCTTTTTCCGGCAAAACCCTCTCAAGCTCTGCAACAGACATGGATACCTCCATCACGCCTTTTTTGGTGTGGACTTTTGCCCGTTTTCCATCGGCCTCCACATAAAGGATGTCGGAAAGATAAATGCTCTCTTCCAGCCGTCCTACTTTCACGTTCACAGTCCTCAGGGAGTAAACGCTGTCGAAAAAGCGGTCCAGGATTCCGAAAAGCTTTTCTTTTTTCACAGGCTTCACAAGGTAGTGGAGCGCTTCGATGTCAAAAGCTTCCGCTGCAAATTCCGTACTGGTGCTTTCAAACACAATCTGCACCCGGCTGTTCCTGACGATCAGGGCTTTGGCAGTTTCCATTCCATTGATGCCGTCCATAAAGATATCCATAAAAACCAAAGAATACTCCGATGTATCCGAAGCCAGAAATGCCTCACCGGAAGTAAATTCCTGGATTTTCACATATAAATTGTTCTTGTCTGTATACTCAGAAAGCAGATTCACAAGAACCTGGCGGTCTTCTTCCAGGTCATCGCAAACCGCAACTTTTATTTCCCCATTCATACAATGTCCCTCCCGATTTCATAGCTCTAGAGCGTGCTTGAAAAAGGCTCTAGAGCAGCTTCACCAGCTCATATCTCTCATCAAACACAACTGAATCCCCTTCCTCAATTCCCCCGTCATAAAGCATCTGGTCCGCCTGGCGGGTCATCATTTCGCTTCCGTCCTCGCCTCTAAGAAGCACCACTGCCATAACCGGAGACCCCTCACTTCTCTCCTCACAGCCGAAATCCACGTCTTCCTGAATTTCCATAACCTTGTACTTCATCTTTTTACTGCTCTTTTCTTTTTCTGAAAAGGTACTCGTCCAATTCTGTCTTGATTTTCTCCGGAATCTCTCTGGAAACCGGACACACAACTGCATTGGCAAAACGCTCTGTGAACTTCGCCAGGAAATCAATATCCTTCTGCAGCTGCTCCATAGACATCACTTCCATCAAATCATAGCGGCAGTGGATTGGTGCCACATTGGAGCTTGCAAGACGGGCAAAGGAAAGGGCCGGAACACTCTTGTCCGCAAATGGAGTAGAGTCACTGGAATAAACGCCCTGTTTCGCCTCTACCGGGAATCCCACCTCTGCTGCCATATAAGAAATATAATGCGCCAGCTTATCCTCTGCAGAAACACATGCAATGAATTTTCCCAGGTAAGTTCCGATCATATCCAGGTTAATGTTCAGCGCCGCTTTTTCCAGTTCAGATTCATGGTCGCGAACATACGCCTTAGAACCCAGAAGTCCGCGCTCCTCACTGCCGCAGAATACAAACCGCAGTCCATAGTTCAGTTCCTTATCCTTCAGCTGCTCCATAATTCCAAGCAGACCCGCGCAGCCGCTCATGTTATCATAAGCGCCGTGAGACAATGAGGTGGTATCATAATGTGCACTAAGCACGATGTATTCCTCTCTTTTTCCTGGAATCTCCGCAATTACATTGTGGGATTCCCCGTCATACTCATGCTGGAAAATTTCCAGGCGGATATTTTTCACCTTGTTTTTCACAAGCTCCATAGCCTGGCCGGAATGGATCATAGCGCAAAGCACCTTGCGCTCCTCCCCAACTGCAGCCTCGCGAAGATCTCGCTGGTCAATATCTGTATTTGGATAATGCACGTTTCCGTACTGGAAAATAAGTCCCTTCGCCCCAGCTTTCATCAGATCATGGTAGCTGAAAAATCCAACGCCCTGATCCAACAGCACGATTTTGTCCTTTGCACCAGCCAGGGAAACCGGATCCATTCCCGGCATATAATAAAGCTCCCCTTCCACCACTCCGCTTCCGCAGCAACTAAGAGCCTTACATGGAATCTCCTGTCCATCCGCCAGCAGATGAACCTCTTCAATGTCTCCCATTGCCACCCGGAATCCTTCCAGATGCGCAGGCACTCCAAGCTCCTCACACTGGCTCTTCAGAAACTCTGCAACCTGCAGTTCCTCCTTCGTTCCGCTTGCATGAACGAAGTCTGTTGATTCAAAAATATGCTTTAAGTTCATAACCTTTTTGCTCCTTTGTCATAAATCTTCCTATCCCATGATTCTATCATTTCCCCCACCCGTTTACAATTAAAAAAGCTCCAAATCCATCTCCCGACAGATCTGAAGCCATTTTCAAAAATAAAACCCTCTTATCAAACAAATGGATTATAAAATCTTCCCAACTTTATCGTCACTGTCAAACTGATCACCAGCAGCAGGACGCCGATTCCCAGTACAATGAAATCCCTTCTTGCAAAGGGGCGTCTGGTGTACCAGGTTCGTTTTTTGTCTTTGCCGAAGCCGCGCAGCTCCATGGCGTTGGAAATGGTGTCGATTCTGTTCAGGCTGGTAAGGATCAGCGGAAGAAGGATATTCACTGAGTTCTTCAGCCTTGCAAAAAAGTGCTCATTTATTCCCAGCTCCACGCCTCGTGCCTGCTGTGCCTGGCTGATGCTGTGATAATCCCTCTGGATATCCGGGATGTACCGAAGGGCAATCGCCACCGAATATCCCACCTTATAGGAGATCCCAATGCTGTTCAGACTGGCCGCAAACAGCCCAAGTAAGATCCAGGTATTATAAGTGAAATTCAATATATCCATATTCCAGCTGGTTCATATCCAGAATGGAATTCACCAGCGTCAGCAGATAATTGCCTTCTGTAGTAATGTTTTACAGAGACCGCTCCAGCCTTGCGCTGTCGTTCTTATACTTCTGTGCAATCTGCGTCATTCTCAGAACCACGTTCAGCGGAGTCCGAATATCATGACTCATCTTGGAAAAGAAATTCTGCTTGACCTCATTGGCTTCTTTGGCAGACGTAAGTGCTGCTGCAAGCTCTGCCGCAATACGTTGCTGTTTATTTTTACTCTTCACAGACAGCACTGACAGAATAACGAAAAACAGAATCAGGAAAATCGCTGCGAGCACCACCATCAGATAAACGGGATTATCAAACAGGAATGCCACTATGCTGGTTTCTGTTACCGCCTCCGTGTTTTTCTGTACAATCTCCTCGCCAAGCTGCCGGAAAATATCTGCCAGCGCTTTTTCCCAGAGTCCATAAAAGTGGTAATCATCCCTGGCATTGACTCCCATTTCCATGCTCAGGGCGGCACCTGGAACAATATCTACGCTTAAACGATTCTGTACATCATTTCTCGCCAGTTCCTGGGCTGTGTAGCTCATAAGCAGCGCACCGTCCACATTGCCTGTTGTAACTGCTTCAACACAGTCTTCATTGTTTTCCAGGGTTATAACTTCTACCTCCGGCCACATCTCGGAGATAATCTGTCTGATGGAAATATTGTTGCTTACCATTGCCAGCTTCTGGAATTTACTGGAGGAGCCACGCTTTCTAAGAACCGATACGGTTGTGGTCAGATAAGGATCTGTGGTTTTGTACGCAAAGGTTCCTTCCTTATCGTAGCTGCCGTCCACATCCATCCAGACATCCACGTCACCGGACTCCTGAAGCTCTGCAAGAAGCTTCGTCTCCTCATCTGTGAACTCCGTATTCTGATTCTGGAAACCGTAATATTTGTTGTACAGTTCCGCTCTCCAGTTCGGTGTTTCCCGGTTCATGCAGTCAATGGCATTGTCGATCTGGTCGATCAAATCCTGGTCTTCCCTGCGGGCCATTATGTAATATGGGGTCTGTCCGAAGTTCTCTATCACACTCTCATCTTCCAGAATGCGGATGTAGCTGTTTACCAGCGCATCCACCTCATCATTGATCAGTGCATCGGTAAGCTCTGTAGGAGTTTCATAATAAATAATCTCACAGTCAAAGCCTTTTTCTTTGGCAAATTCCTTGAAGCTGTCGTTATAGGTATGCCGTGCCAGAAGACCGATGCGCAGGCCATTGTAGGTAGAATAGTCACCGGCCACTACATCGTGTTGCCCACCTTCACGTTCATGCATGTGGTCGCTGTAATCGCCGGATGCTTGGAAAAAGCAAATTCCGTTTCTCTTTCCTCCGTTTTCCTTGCTGCAGTATAAATGTCAATGTCTCCGCTTCGCAGCATTTCCTCGCATTCCTTTGCGGTCTTGTCATAGCCTACATAAGAAAACGTGCACTGCAGATATTTGGAAACATCCTGCATCATCTCATAACCGTAACCGGAACGTCTCCCGTCCTCATCCTACATATGATAGCAGTCAAACGCATAAAATCCAATCTTATACTCCGGCGTATCTTCCTGCGGCACAGCCGCTGCAAACGTCTCGCAAGCCGTCATCAGCACCAGCAAAATCCCCCAGACCAGCGCCATTACTCGCTTCCTCATAACCCTTTCACCCTCATTTTCCACCATCTTCTTTCCAAAACAAAATATAAAAACAGCCTTCTAACATCATGGCTTTTTTTCTGATGTCAGAAAGCTGTCCAGGTCAGTTTTATAAATAAATTTTACAACTGTTGACCTTTAAGTTCAACTGGTTTTATAAGAATATTTCCATGCCAGAAAATGTGCCGCAGCTCTGGAAAAAACGCCTTTTTCTCCCATGCAGACATTGTATCCGCCACCCCTATATGATATCCTTATACACAGTAAAAATACACAGAGGAGGAACATCATGCAAATTGCAGTTTACGGAAAAGGCGGAATCGGGAAATCCACCATGAGCGCCAATCTGAGTGCTGCCCTGGCGGCCTGCGGCAGCAAAGTACTCCAGATCGGCTGCGATCCCAAACACGATTCCACGCGTCTTCTGCACCACGGCAGAAAGGTTGTCACCATTCTGGACTATCTTTTAAATACCCCTGAAGACGAACAAAAGCTGGATGATGTGTTAATGACAGGATTTCTGGACACTGGCTGCGTGGAAGCAGGAGGTCCCAGACCTGGAATGGGCTGTGCCGGACGCGGAATCCTGACCGCTTTTGATTTTCTCAACCAGTTCCACGCCATGGAGCATTATGACCAGATCGTATATGATGTGCTTGGTGATGTTGTCTGCGGCGGCTTTGCCGTTCCTGTCCGCAGACAGTATGCCAATGCCGTTTTTCTTGTAACCAGCGGAGAATCTATGGCAATTTATGCCGCCAATAACATTCTCTGCGGAATCAAAAACCTGAATCCAAATGGCAGCCAGATTGCCGGAATCATCTACAACAGCCGCGGCGTAGGCGACGAAAGCAAACGGGTAGAAGATTTCGCACAGGCTGTGCACCTTCCCATTCTTGCCCGCATCCCCAGAAGCAGCAGCTTTGCCCAGGCAGAAAAAGAAGCCATGACTCTTGTAGAAAAGGATCCAGACAGCACAGAAGCCAAGATTTTCCTCGAACTTGCAGGGAAGCTTTTAAACCAGCCCAGGCTTTATCCTGCTCAGCCATTATCCGAAGAGCAGATGGAATTATTTATGCGCGGCGACACCCCTTCCCAGGCCACAGCACCTGTCCAGGAAAAGAAGCCTGCAGTTGTGATTCCCCCAACACCAGCTGCGCCTTCCGGAACCAAGAAGCGGGCACTGTCTGACCCGTTTAGCCGTGTTCCTTTATACGGCTGTGCCTACCGGGGCGCAGTTGACCTTGCCATCCACATAAAAGATGCCGCCGTTCTCGGCCATGCCCCCAAAAGCTGCACCTGGTATGCCATCAATGGCTTCAGCAGCTACGCCAGGAGAGGCTTATATGAACGTGGAATCCTCTATCCCGCCTTTGTCCCAAGACAGTTCGAAAACACGGATATCACAGTAAATGATGCTGTATATGGCGGCATAGACCATGCCCGGCAGAAAGCACTGGAAATGGCAGCGCGGGGGATCCGCAATATCATCGCTGTTACCGCCTGCATTCCTGGATTAAGCGGAGATGACCTGGTTCCTCTTCAAAAAGAACTGAAAACTCTTGGAGTGAATATGTATATCATCCACACCGACGGAATCGAAGCCGGAGACTACAATGACGGCATGGCTCTCTGCTACAAAACCCTGGCCCTGGAAGCTGTGGATTCTGATGTGACACCAGAACCAGACTGCATCAACATTGTCTATGAACCCACCATCTCCTCCCAAACCGACAAGAACTTTATGGATCTTCAGGACATGCTGGAAAAAATGGGCATCCGCATCAACTGCCGTTTTCTCTGCGCTGAGTTCATGGAAAACATTCGCCAGTTTAAGAAAGCACCTTATTCCATTATGGCCCGTTATGATGAGCTGGGCCATCAGCTGCAGAACATATTTGAAGAGAAATATGGCTGCAAATTTCTGGACGGGGAACTTCCCAGAGGCTTTTCGGAAACCGCTGACTGGCTGCGCATGGTAGGAAGACTTTATGGCAAAACTGCAGAAGCAGAGCAGGTAATCGCAGAAAAACAGCTTCAGTACCGCAACCAGATTGATGCACTGAAGCCTTTGTATAAAAATAAAAAAGTACTCTTTTTCCTGAACAACAAAATTATCGACTGGATCTTTGAGCTGTCCCGCGATCTTGACTGGAATGTAGTAGACTCCATCCTCATCGGCAGCAAGGAGGACAGAACTATCGACTGGAGACACCAGTTCTCAAAGGACTGGGATGGAAATCTGGAATCCCTGAAAAAATCCATAGCAGAGAAGAAGCCGGACCTTATCATACTCAATCATTCCATTGCCCAGGCCTGTATTCCGGCTGATATCTTCACAGCAAATCTGTCCCGGGACGTTGGTTCCGGCTTCTTCGCAGGAACCGAATGCGCCCTGCGGTGGAGCCAGCTGTTTGAAAACTCTTTAGAAGGAAGGTGGAAGCATGACAAATCAATATTTGAGAAACTCTGTCGCTGATCACATCACAGGTGCCATCTCCGCCTGTGAAGGAATCCGAAACAACCTTGTAATCCTGAATGGTCCTATTGGCTGCAAAACTTACTACACCTTCAGCGGCGTAGATTCTGTAGTGCGAAGATCTGACCTGTGGAGTCTTCGCGGGGAACTTCAGCTGGAGGACGCCATGGATGACCACCTGCTGCGCAGCCAGTACTGTGTGGGAAGCGCCCGCACTCCGGCAACCAATCTGCGCTACACAGACTACATTTTCGGAACCGGGGAACAGCTGCACCGTGCGCTGAATGATTTTTTTGCGGAAAGAAAATACGACCTTTTTACTGTGATCCAGACACCCGGCACTTCTCTTCTGGGAGAAGCCTTAGAACCAGAGCTTGATGAGATCAGCAGTGAATTTCAGATTCCCCACCTTTTCATTGAATCTCCTGCCTTTTCAGAGAATTCCATGATTGGCTATGATGAGACCACTGTTCGCCTGATGGAGCTTTTATGCGACCGGACTTCATCTGGGAACAAAGATACCGCCACTCCCCGTGTAAATCTTTTCGGCTTTGACTCCCATGAGAAATTTCCGGAAGGCGGCCTTAAAGAAATCACCAGACTATTAAAACTGTGCGGCATTGAAGTTCATACAGCAGTTGGCATCAACTGCCCGGTCTCCGATTTCCGTACCATTGGGGAAGCAGATGCTAATATTATTCTCTGTCCGGAACGGTGCAAAAAAACAGCCGAGTACCTTCGCACTCATTTTAATGCACCGGTTTACGAAACAGGAGGCATGCCCATCGGCTTTGATCTTACAGAGAAATTTGTCCGGGAAATTTCAGAACTGCTGGGCACAGACTGCACCGCCGCATTAGATGACATTGAAGAAAACCGCGCCCGGGCTTTCTACTACATTGCACATTGCATGGGAAGCAGCGGTTTCCCCAAAGATCTTCGTTATGCAGCAGAAGGAGAACCTTCTGTCCTCTGTGGGTATGTAGATTTCCTTTCCGGTTATCTTGGCATTAAACCAAAGGCGATCCATCCTCTTTACACCCAGTGCCATACAGAAAATCTGATCCGGGAAAAGCTTCAGGAGCTTCACTGTGAAGATGCCCTGGAACAGGATATTGCAGCTGTCAATAATGTGCTTCTCCTGGCCGGCGCAAACACTATTGTGGAATTAAATACCTACAGCAATAACATTTTCGGAATTGAAACAGCCAATCCCGGCTCCGGATACATTCACGTAATTCCCAAAACATACGTTGGCTGCCAGGGTGCCCTGTACCTTCTCGAGCAGGTTCTAAACGGCACTAAATTGTTGCGGTCGTGGCTTTAAAGAAATACACCTGATTTCTTATCCATCAGAAGCTTGCACTGCAAGGCATAAAAAAGGTTGTTCGATACGCTCTCGAACAACCTTTTTCTAAAAACACCTGAATATTATTTCTTATTCCGTGAACTGAAAACAAGCCACCTTATGTCCCGGTTCTACTTCCTGCAGAGGCGGTACGTTTTCCTTACACTTCTCTGAACACCAACTGCATCGCTCTGCAAAGGCACAGCCCTTCCGGATTTTCAGAGGGCTGGGAGGTTCGCCCTTTGGCGCTGCAATCTCTTCATTCTGATCACAGTACACATCAAAAATAGAACCCAGCAACATTTTTGTATACGGATGCATAGCCTTCTCACCAAGGGTTTCGCTTTCCAGAAGCTCCACGATCCTGCCAAGATACATCACTGCGATCCGCTGGCTTACGCTCCTTACCAGAGCCAGATCATGGCCGATAAACAGACAGCCAATGTTCTTTTCCTCTACAAGCTTTACCAGCAGCTGCGCAATCTGATTCTGTATGGAGACATCCAGCGCCCCTGTTGCCTCATCACAGATCAGAAGCTTGGGCTGAATGGAAATCGCACGGGCAATTGCCACTCTCTGCAGCTGACCGCCGGAAAGCTCATGAGGATAGCGGCTGACGAATTCTTCTGGAAGTCCAACCTCCTGAAGCAGTCTGCCCACTTCTTTCAGACCTTCTGCTTTGCTGATCCCATCGAAGTTCCGCCTGGCTTCCATAAGATAGGTTCCCACCTTCATTCTTGGACTAAATGAACTTAAAGGATCCTGGAATACCATCTGGATATTGCGGCGAAAACGCCTTTTCTCGCCGCCTTTCAATCCGATATAATCTTTTCCCTCCAGCAAAACCTTTCCATCGGAAGTCGGAGTGATCCCGGCGATCATTCTGGCCAGGGTACTTTTCCCGCAGCCGCTCTCTCCTACGATTCCCAGGCATTCGCCCTTCTGAAGGGAAAAACTAACATGATTTACTGCATACAGTTTTTCTTTTTTTACCGGAAATGTTTTGTTCAGATCCATCACTTCCAGAAGAATCTCATTACTTTGCAAATCGTTTTCCCTCCAGCCTTGGCACTGCTGCCAAAAGACTTCTGGTGTATTCATGCTTCGGATGGAAAATCACATCATCCCGCTTTCCGAACTCCACCAGTTTTCCCTGACACATAACTCCAATCTTATCTGAAATGTAGGAAGCAACTCCCATGTTGTGGGTTACAAGAATGATCGCTGCCTGATACTGCTCACGAAGCTTTTTCATTTCTCTTACAACCTCTGCCTGGATCGTTACATCCAAAGCAGAAGTGGGCTCATCTGCAAGCAGCAGCTTGGGCCTTGCAGTCATTGACATGGCAATTCCCACGCGCTGCTTCATTCCGCCAGAAAGCTCAAAGGGATAAGAGCTAAGCACACGTTCCGGATCTGTCAGATGCATCTTTGTCAGCATCTTTTTCTCCAGTCCGCGGCACTCCTCCTTCGGCATTTTGCGATGAACCAGAATTGACTCCCGATACTGAGAATCCACGATACGGATAGGATCCAGGGAAGCTCCAACATCCTGGAAAATCATTGCAATTTCCGTTCCACGGATTTTCTGTAGGGAGCGTTCATCCAATTCCAGAATGTTTTTTCCCTGAAATAAAATCTTTCCGTCTGTTACCTTGCCTCCAGGAGGCAGGATTCCCAGAATCGCGCGAATTAAAGTTGTTTTTCCGCTGCCGCTTTCACCTACAATGCTGACAATCTCCTTCTCTCCGATGGAAAGGGAAACATCGTCTACAGCGGCCTTTTGCCCCTGGTAGCTGATCGTACAGTTCTCAATGTTCAGAATATCCATAATTATTCAGCAAGTGTCCACTTATTTGTTACAAGATAATAGTCAATCGGGAATACAGTTACATTCTCGATTTTGCTGTTTACCAGAGTTACATTCTCATTTGCATACATCCAGATTGCCGGAGCGTCATCAGCAAGAACTTGCTGTGCTTCTACGAATGCGCTTACACGGTCTTCCTGGGTAAATGCAGCATCCAGCTTGTCCAGAACTGCCTGGAACTCATCGCTGTGATATCCGCTGTAGTTGTCGCTTCCGCCATCAGACCAGCGGTTCATCAGATATTTCTGTCCGTCACCAGCATTTACAGTCTGCCAGTTCGGGGATACCAGCATATCAAAATCACCAGCTGCACGCTTGTCGCTTACGTTCTCAAGCATCTCGATCTGAACGTCTACACCGATCTGTTTCCACATATCCTGCAGAGTCTCGCTGACTGCAGTGGAGGAACCGTTGGAAATAGAAATTGTAAGGGAAAGATTCTCTCCGTCCTTATCTACGATTCCATCTCCGTCTGTATCGCTGTATCCAGCTGCCTCAAGGCACTCTTTTGCTTTATCAAGGTCATAGGTCTGTGCAGTTACTTTGTCAGAATCATAACCAACAGACGGCGGGAATGCAGTTCCGATTGGAGAAGAATATCCGTTTCCTGCAACCTGTGCAACAACGTCACGGTCTACTGCATAGGATAATGCAAGACGAAGGTTCTTATCGGAAAGAGGATTTCCTTCGCGGCAGTTTAACTCGAAGTCGTTCTCTCTGGTACCGGTTACTTTTACGATGTTGATATCATCATTGTTCTCAACACGGCTGAGGGAAGTAGCATCCGGTCCCTGTGCAAGGTCGATATCTCCGGAAAGCATTGCATCTGCCTTTGTATCGCTTCCGATATTCTTTACAGTGATGCTCTTGATCTCCGGTGCTCCGTCCCAGTAATTCTCGTTTGCAACAAGCTCGATTTTCTCCTCAGATACATACTCAGATACTGCGTACGGACCTGTGCAGATCGGCATTGTGTCATAGTTGCTGGTGTCAGCAGTGGTGTCAACGATAACAGTCATAGGCTCTGTAAGCTGTGCTACAAATGCGCTGTACTCTCCGTCAGTTGTAAATACTACATATTCTCCGTCAACATCGATGCTTGCGATTTTAAGGTCTCCTCCACGGGAGTTGTTGTCGATAGATCTCTGAATGGAATCTTTTACGATTTCAGGTGTTAACTCTGTACCATTGCTGAATTTTACGCCCTGGCGAATATGGAAACGATAGGTTGTGTCATCTGTCTGCTCCCACTCATCTGCTAACTGTCCAACAATCTCCATGTTCTCGTTTACAGTTACAAGTGTCTCACCAACACCGCAGCGGGTAAGGTTCCATCCGCACCAGTCTGTTGCCGGATCCATACCTTCAATGTAAGTGAAAAGTGCCAGATTGATGTGGCTGTCGTTGTCAGCAGCAAATGTTGTAACACCGCTTCCCATTACGCTGCAAGCCATAACTCCTGCAAATAATAAAGACATTAACCGTTTTTTCATTTTGTTTTTTCTCCTCCTGTTGTTATGTGCATGTTTACTTTATCTATGTTCATCCTTCCAACCTCTGGGGCGGAAAGTAAACATCATTATTTTTTTCCTTTGGGATTCATCAGATCCTGAATACAGTCTCCCAATAAGTTGAATATAATAACATTTATCAAAATTACCATTCCCGGTGCCATAAGCATCCAGGGCGCTGAATACATATAATCTTTTCCTTCTGAAAGCATGTAGCCCCATTCCGGCGTAGGCGGCTGGGAGCCAAGTCCTAACAGGGAAAGTCCTGCAATCGTCAGAAGCTTGCTTCCAATATCCTGGGTGATATTTACCAGAAGGGAAGGCATAACATTTGGGATAATGTAGCCTGTCATAATGCGGAAATTGTTGGCTCCGCCCAGTCTGGCCTGTTCTATGTAGGTATTGTTCTTTATGGAAAGAACCAGGGAACGGCTGATTCTCGCGTAATAAGTCCATCCAGTGAGGGTCATTGCAAGGATCAGATTGGGAAGTCCTGTTCCCAGGAAGCTAACCAGTGCAATTGTGAAAATTGATCCTGGAAAAGCCATGAGCATATCGGAAAGACGCATCAACACTGCATCAAACGCGCCGCCCCAGAAACCGGCTGCTGTTCCCACCAGAATTCCCACAACTGAAATAATCGCAGTCACTGCAAAGGCAATCAGAAGAGAAGTTTTTCCTCCATAGAGGATTCTAGAAAAAATATCTCTTCCCATCTGGTCTGTTCCCAGAAGATACTGTTTGCAAGGTGCTTTCAATAAATCGGTATAGTGTGTTTCAAGAGGATCGTATGGAGCAAATTTCCCGGCAAACAACGCAAACAATAGGAAAATCACTGCAAATGCTGCCGAAATTCCAAAACGGATCCATATTTTTTTCTTACTCTTCATGCTGTACGGCTCCTCTCCTGATTCTTGGATCAAGCCACTGATATGAAATGTCCACCAAAAGATTTACCAGAACGTAAATGCATCCCATCCACATAACATATCCCTGGATCAGCTGATAATCTCTTCCGGAAATAGCAGCCACAGCCGCACTTCCAATTCCATTCCAGCTGAAAACCGTTTCCACGATCATGGTTCCTCCAAGCAGGCCGCCGAAGGACATTCCCAGCATGGTTACTACTGTAAGCAAGGAGTTGGGAAGCACATGGAAAAAGATGGTGCGGAATCTTCCCACGCCTCTGGCCTGACAGCCATTGATGTATTCTTCGTTCATCTGCTCTACCATTACCGCCCGGATTCGCCTTATATAATATGCGCTCATGCTTAATGATAAGGTGATGGCTGGCATGATCAGGCTTTTGAAGGAATCTGATCCGCCAACCGGAAGCCAGTGCAGATTGACTGCCAGCAGATAGATCAGCATCATACCGCCCCAGAAGCTTGGCAGTGAAATTCCAAGGAAGGACATAAACCGGATAATATAATCTGCTGCCTTATCCTTATACACTGCTGATAAAATTCCCAGCGGAAAAGAAATCAGAAGCATCAGAATAAAAGAAGCAACTGCCAGCTTAATGGTATTGGGAAGCTTTCTTCCAAGCACCTGGGAGACCGGCTGTGCATACTTTACCGACATTCCGAAATCACCGTGTAAAGCTCCCTTCAGCCAGCTTATATACTGTTCGCCGAAGGATTTGTTTAATCCATATTTTTCTTCAATCTTTGCAATTACTTCTCTGTCATGACCAGCACCCATGGATTCCGCCAGCTGCTCTGCCGGATTGGATGGCAGAATATATGTAAGTCCAAAGGTCATAATGGAAAGTCCAAACAGGATAATTACAAGTGAAACTAGTCGCTTACAAATTTCTTTTTTCACTTTTTCAGCCTTTCTGTGCTACAATGCAAAAGCTCATTGGCAGCGGACTGCCAGAAACTTCTACCTGTATTTTGCGAAATCCCAGGTCTACCAGTTTACCAAAATCCCATGCCGGGCGGTCAACCTGGCTCATGGGCAGTTTTTTCGCAATTTCTTCCATAATATGGAAATCTACATTTTCTTTGTTATGGCGTGCGTGACAGCCCTGATCCTCTTCGTCACCGTACAGCTTCTGAAATTCCTGGTACATCTTTTCATATTTCTCGCTGAAATAATGGCGGTAGTAATTTCCATCTTCCAGAATCAGAATTCCGCCTTTTTTCAGAACCCGGCTTACTTCCTCATAGGCTTTATCCGCATGCTCCAGATTCCAGAATACATTTCTTGACACCACTGCATCGAAGCTGTTGTCCGGAAATTCCAGATTCTGTACATCCATCTGCTTAAGATCCGCCTTCAGATTTTCCGCATCCAGATTTTTTCTGACTTCTTCCAGCATTTTGGGGCTGTAGTCCACGGCAGTTACCTGATATCCCATAGACGCTAACAAGGTGGTAAAAAATCCGGCACCGCAGCCATCGTCCAGTACCGTGCACCCTTCTTCCAGAGAATTGCGGAAAATATTTTCCCAGTGCTTTCCCGGTTCTGTCTTTCGCTCTTCCATACTGGCATCAGAAAATCCGCCAGCTCTCATGTCCCAGTATGTCTGAATATCCTTCAGTAATTCAGCCATTTACCTTTGTCCTCTCTGTTTTTTCAATAATAAAAGCCGCTGAAGACACAGCGGCTTAACGGCATAATATTTCTATTACACGCAACCTCTATACTGTGACTCGCAGCAAAAGTTCTTCATTCCGGCCGGTATTCTGGCTCCAGCGTCATCATACTGCTTTCCCTTCCCGATTACTCAGTGGATATAAAAGCATACTCGACTGTTACAGCTACGGCATAGCACAGGATTCTCACCTGTTTCCCGTTTACTCCGCCGCGTTTTACAAAAACGTGGCAGGCACCAAAATGGTTTCTTTATTAAATTTTTATACTAAAATCATGCAAACTGAGTTTAATATAATATTTTGCATTTGTCAATGAAATTGGCAGAATCCGCGATTATTTTACTAAACAACCACTTCCAAAATTCGTTTCCCCTCATAACTGATTTCCCGGATTCCGGTCTTTTTAGACTTATTAAAATTAAAGCTCAGCAAATATCCTTTTTCCATCTTATAAAATTCCAAATATTCAAAAAGCTGCTGCTCTCCACGGGTATTATATTCGTTTCCCCTCCAGATTTTCAATTCAATTATAAAGCGTTTTCCCTTATAATCAACGATTACATCCGTCCTTCTGCTATCCCTGGTTCTGGCCTCAATATAATAATTTCCCGTTCCATTTATAATAGGTTTTAAATAAAGTAAGAAAAGTTTTCTTCCATTTTCCTCTATAAATTTTTGATCGTTTTCTGCATATATTTCTTCATAATGCTCACAAAATTTTTCCATCACCAGATCCATCTGAAGCATTCCGGACACAATAAATCGATTACGTTCTATCCCGGCATCCTTATACAATTCACTGTTAATCGCCATTTCCGCCAAAAACAAATCATATAATTGTGTTTCAAAAATTCGATTGGATACTGCAGTAAGCCCATTCCTATCTTTTAAAAATCCAAAAGTCACTCCCAGATTAACTAATGGATTTTCAATCTTAAATGGGAAACTTACTCCGCCAAACAAAATACTTTGGAGCATTTCCTTCAATTTCGGATAATCTGACAGCTTTTTCACCATATCGTCAAATAGTGTGTTCTTTTCTCCCAACAGCATCTTCACCGCCGTAAGAAGCCCATCCTTACTCCAGCCTTCCTTCTTAGTAGGAAAAAGCTCACTTCCCGAAACTCTTTCATCCACTAGCTGACAAAGCCGTGACACCAGATATGGATAACCGGAAGTATAATTGTACAAAAATTCACTTACCTGCTCTATATCCATTCCAGTTTTAAAATCACTCTCATATTCCAGCAGCATAGCTCTAATATCCTGGATGGAAAAGTCCATACTTATATCAAAATCTACTGCAATATTCCATGGACTGTTATATTTTGACTCTTCTTCAGGATGTATTTTCACCTTCAAAGTCTTTATATCATATACGCCTGCCAAAACAACCGACTGGAAAGTCTGATCTTTTCCCTGCTGCATACGAAGATACTTTTCGCGAAGAAGCCCAAGAAATGATAAAAAGATCTGATTATCTGAGCTTTTGTCCACCTCATCGATCATAAGGATCACTGGCTGACCGCACGCTTTACACAGGGAACTGATCTTTGCTCCCAACGAGCGCAAGGGAAATTTTTCCAAAATAGGCTGATACCATTCTTCTACTATTTTCTCATCCGCATTTTGTTCTTTCAAACAATCGCCTATATCCAGCATAAGACCTTCTGCCAGACTGGAAAGTGACTGAAAATATTCATCCGCAGATTCAAAGCTCAGACTCAATACAATATAATTCTCCCTTAATCTTTTTTCAAGCAAATAGAGTGTGGTTGTTTTTCCATATTGTCTTGCACGATTTATGGTAAAATACTGCCCGTTTTCAATGTATTCACTGATAATCCGGTCAATTCTGCCACTGATATCTACCATATAATTCTTTTCCGGAATACATGTTCCTGTAGTGCAAAACCTTTTCTTCATACAAACACCTCCTCCATCTGTCATTTATAAAAAAGTATACCCAATTTTATTCCTGTCCGCAATCCGCCAATTAAATTACCTCGATCTGGCAGGCCTTCATGGCTTCCAGTGCTCTCTCGTGGCTTTCCGGGGTTACTCCTGCGCAGCAGAGGGAATCTACAATAATCGGCACCTCTGGAAGAAATGCTTTGAGCAGCATGGCATTGGAGATGACGCAGATGTCGGTGCAAAGTCCCACCAGTGTAATGCTGTCGATGGCTTCTGATTTATTGAACTCCTTCAGAACTTTTCCAAGAGTTTCACTGCCGAAAGTAGGCTTGTCAATGGGACCGGACTCCAGAAGTTCCGCGATCTCCTCGCGGATTTCCCAGCCATAGGTTCCCCGGATGCAATGCTCCACCGGGAGCTTTCTGCCCTCCTGGGTCTGCAGGTAATCTCCGCCATGTGTATCCCTTGTAGCCAGAACAAGTCCATTAAAATTCTTCACTCTGTCTACCACATTGGGCACAATTGCTTCCGCCTCTGGCGTGCCAAGCGCCCCGTCTATAAAATCATTCTGCATATCGATCACAACTAAAATATCCATGCTGTTCCCCCTTTGTGTTTTTCACGCCCTGATAAATTCATCATAATTTTTTCGAAAACATACTTTTTCTTACTATATCACCTTATCCGAATTTCGTACATACCCTTATACAAGAAAGCCGCTTCTACGGGACACAAAAAACAGCCGCCAGGCCCTGTATAGGGTTGTGACCTGCCGACTGCTTTCCTTTTTCATCTTACCCTTTAATCAATACGTTAGAGGTGTTTATCTTTTATTTTTGAAACGATAGCGGAGAAATTTTTATCATCATCCGTACCAAAGTTTTCACGTTCTTTTTCCCTCATGGTACGGTTCTTGCGATTGTGTATAGAAAAACCCTTTCTTTTCCGACTGTAAACATAACAACGAAATAAATGACGATTCCAGGCTGAATTGCAGAATCTGCACCCAGTGCAAAATTGCACCAGAGTACAAGACAAAGCCCTGTTACAAGCCATATCCAGTCAGGTATTCCAAAAGGCTGACTGGTATACAGCCTATGAAAGGGAATTACCAGAAGACCGCCTACAAGAGTTCCGATCACCCGGTTAATTCCATTGTGGAAGCCCTCCTCAAACTGGCTTCCCACCCCGTACACTGCACCGATCAGTGCAAAACAGGGATTTCGCCCTCCCAAAGGATATTCATAAATAACAGAAGTAATCAACACTACCAGAGCTGTACGCCACATACGTTCTGTCAGACGGGGCGATTTGAAGTTTTTCAGCGGCGTAAGCTGCCACTTGTTTTTCACTTCAGCTCTGTCCAGCATTTCCTGTGGTCCCATTCGCAGCACTCCTGACTATGCCGTTATCAGCTGGTTTTTTTGACCCCAGCCTGATTCCTACAGTGTCTTATGGCAGGTACGTGCAATAACATCAAGCTGCTGTTTCTTTGTTAAGGAAATAAACTTCACAGCATAACCGGAAACACGGATGGTAAAATTCTGATACTCCTCTTTTTCCGGATGTTCCATTGCATCGATCAATTTCTCTGTGCCAAATACGTTTACATTCAGGTGATGGGCATCCTGTGCAAAATATCCGTCCAGAATCTGAACCAGGTTATTCTTGCGCTCCTCATCCTCATGTCCAAGTGCATACGGATTACATCATCATACATGTTTCTGCTGCCTGCACTGCCATACGGATTCCACCGTAAGGCATAAATGCACGTTTCAGCGGCTTGTCTGTCTGAAGACCTACAATCTGTTCCAGATCCTTCATATCCTCACTGATATAGCCAGGACCATATGCGGTAAGTCCGGAAACCACTTCTGTTTCACATTCCAGCACGCCGCCTTTCTCGCGCTCTTCCTTCTGAAGCTTCTGAACATGGTTCCATAACTTTTCTGTTCTGGATGTAGGACCTGTCAGAAATGACTCGTCACCATCATATGGTGTGTAGTTTTTCTGGATAAAGTCACGGACATTGATTTCTTCCTGCCAGATTTCTCCGTGAAATCCGTCCCATGCTCCATTACTGTCAAACTTTCCCGGGGCTGTCATTGGCATTGCCTTTCTCCTCCTTTATTTTGTGTAAGCTTTTTATTTGATAAATTTAACTTCCGGATAGATAGCCTGCTTTGCAGCTTCTTTTCTCTCGTTGAAAATTACCTTGTTCTCTTCGAACAGGTTGCGTCCCTGTGCATCGATGGATACGATCAGCGGACCAAATTCTTTTACCTTGTTGCACCATAAAGTCTCCGGCATTCCAAGCTCATCCCAGTGATGCTCTACAATCTTCTCAACCTCTGTTGCAGCTACTACTGCACAGCCAGCCGGGAATACGCAGTGGATTGCACCAAATTCCTTACATGCGCGCTCTGTGTTCGGGCCCATTCCGCCTTTTCCTACGATCACTCTTACGCCTGTTAATTTGGTAAATTCATACTCGAATTTCTCCATACGCATGGAAGTTGTCGGTCCAACAGAAACCATTTCGTAATCATCCTCTGTTCCCTCAATCTTGCGGACAATAGGACCAGCATGGAAAATTGCTTTGTCTTTGATGTCATATGGAAGCTCTCTTCCATACTCAACCAGACGGCGGTGAGCTACGTCACGGCAGGTCATCAGATCTCCGTCCAGCCAAACAATATCGCCGATTTTGATATCAGCCAGGTCTTCTGTACTGATTGGTGTAATAAGAACTTTTTTATCTCCTCTGATTTCGATCATGATTTTTCCCTCCGATTATGCGTTGAATTTCCATGTGGAATGTGTATCACAGGTTACTGTAAGGTCAGAATTTACAATAAGGTGACCGCGGCGGTGTGACCAGCAGCCTACGTTTACTGCAACACCGATTGTGGATGGATGACGAGCTGTTTTCTCAATGTTTACTCCCATTACAGAATATTTTCCGCCCATTCCCTGCGGTCCAAGGCCAATCGCGTTGATTCCGTCTTCCAGAAGCTTTTCCATTTTTGCTGCGTTTGCGTTGTCATTGTGAGAACCGATCGGACGCATCAGGGCTTTCTTGGAGTTAAGGGCTGCGGTCTCTACAGAGGTTCCTACACCTACGCCAACAAGAAGCGGAGGACAAGCATTCAGTCCATATGTTGTCATCTGGTCCAGAACGAAATCGGTAACGCCCTCATAGCCTGCGCCTGGCATAAGTACCATTGCTTTTCCCGGAAGAGTACATCCGCCGCCTGCCATGTATGCGTAAATCTCACATTTATCACTGTTCGGAACGATATCCCACCATACAGTCGGAGTTCCTTTTCCAACGTTTCTCTTTGTGTTGTACTCATCGAAGGTCTCTACTGAGTTGTGTCTTAAAGGAGCTGCAAAAGTAGCCTGTACAACTGCTTCTTTGAGAAGTGCTTCCAGCTCATTGATGTAAGGGAAATTTGTTCCGCATTTCAGCCAGAACTGAAGAACTCCTGTATCCTGGCAGCTCGGACGGTTCAGCTCTACAGCCAGTCCCTGGTTCTTGGTCATTGTCTCATAAAGTACCTTTGGAAGTGCTGCGCTTTCCTGGGAACCAAGCTCTTCCAGCTTTGCTACTACGTCATCCGGTAATTTTTTTCCAATATGGGCAACAAAATCTGCTACCATGTCTGTTAATACTTTAACTCCATTTTCTTTAGTCATGATTTACCTCCTGATTATTAAATGGTTGATATTTTTGGCATTTGATTTTTGGTTATTATTTATCTAAAGCAGTATAGTTCCTGCTTTATTTTCTCATCTCTTACGGATAGAACGGGAAAAGGATCGGCAGTAAGATCATACAGATCACAAAGGATACCAGAATCAGCGGCAAGCCTGATTTCACGTAATCCTTGAATTTATATCCTCCAAGTCCTACTACCATGGTGTTTGCAGGCATTCCAATCGGTGTTGCATATGCACAGGAGCCTGCGATTACAGTCGCGATAACCACTGCTCTTGGATCTGCTCCAAGGTTGTTTGCAAGGGAGACTGCAATTGGAATCATCAATGCGGTAGTTGCTGTGTTTGACATAAAGTTTGTCAGTGCACAGGTTACAATGAAGATTACCAGAAGAAAAATGTAATTTAGAGGTGCCTATTATGACTCTTAATCAACTCCGCTACTTCTGCACTGCCAGCCGCTGCCACAGCATCACCAAAGCAGCCGAAGAATTATATGTCACCCAGCCCACCGTGTCCGTAGCCATCCGTGACCTGGAAATCGAATTTGGAATCAGTCTTTTTTACCGGAAAGGAAATCAGCTGATCCTTACCCAGGAGGGAGAGGCACTTTACGAAAAAGCCACCTACATTCTTCAGTACTGCACCGAGCTTCAGGCTGACTACTCCAGCATGGCAAGAGTGAAACCGCCTCTTCGCATCGGGATTCCGCCCATGCTGAGCACGGTCTTTTTTCCGGAACTGCTCACTGCCTTTCGCCGGGAGCATCCGGAAATTGCTGTCGTTCTGGAAGAATACGGCTCTGTCCGCGCCTGCAATCTGGTTCAGGATGACACCCTGGATCTGGCTCTGGTTAATATGGAGCAGTATAATATTGATAAATTCCATAATGCGGTTCTGGCAAATGACCAGGTTGTTTTTTGTGTGAGTAAAGACCACCGACTGGCGGACAAAAAATCGGTTACTACCAAAGAAATGTCAAAAGAAGATATGGTTTTCTTCAACGCTGATTCCGTGCAGAACCAGCTGTTAAAAACACGGTTCGAAATGGACGGCTACACGCCTAATATCGTCATGCGCAGCAGCCAGATCTACACGACCCTGCAGTTTGTAAAAACCGGAAAATACGGCTGCTTCCTTTATACCAGCATGACTGACAAATTTGCCAGCTCCGGGATCGTCGGCATTCCCCTTAATCCGCCTGTTCGCGTAAAAATTGGAATGGTCTGGAAAAAGGGAAAATACATCAGCGGAGATATGCAGAAATTCCTGAACTTTACCAGGATGTACTACAGGGAACATCCGCTGACGCAGAAGAGTTCTGCGCCGTAAAGTTAATCATCAGAATACAAAAAGATACTACTTACCAGTAATATACTCATAAGTAGTATCTTTCCAATTTTACTAAATAAAGTACTCAATAACCTCTTCCACCGGCACTCTGGTTTTCTCATTATAAACCAGCACAGCCTCCCGGGCATTTACTTTTCCAAGGGCATACAGGACGTCTTCTTCACGGTTGAAATACCGGAAAGGCACTTCCCGGTTGTATGCTCTTGGATGTTCCAGATCAATGAGGATATCTTTTTCCTCGTAAGGCTCATCCCAATAATAAGGATCAAACAGCAAAATACTGCCGTCCTTCACTCCGGTAAGGAGCACATAATGGGGTTCATCCAGAAACAGTCTTACCACGGCTGCCCCGCCATGACTCAGTGCCTGGTTAATCCTGCTCCCCGGACCTATGTACACCTCAGATCCCGACAAATATTCACTGCTTACCGTCATCATCCCAAGGTTCCCAAACTCATTCAGCCAATTGGAAAGAAACATCATGGCCGCCCTGGATGTACCTCTTTTTCCCGGAATGCCTTCTTTGCTGTAGCAGTCCAGACAGTAAAGCATGGTATTTCGGATCACCTCCGGCGGAATCTCATCCCTGTCAAACAGATAAATAATCGCATTCAACATGGATGTGGGTCCGCAGTCATATTCTGAAATCTGATAATGCAATGGATTTTTCACGATTTATGCCCCCTCTTTTGTACAACTCCTCAAATAATATGTCATTATAAAAATGCTACTTACAAGCATGATACTTATAAGCAGCATATTATATGGTTCCTGTTTTTTCAATAAGAAATTATATTGTATTTCCCTTCCGTCACAAACAGCTTATTTCACTGGAATCTTAAACACAATTTTCTTCGCAGGTGCCGGCTCGTCTGCTGCAACTCCTGGCATGTGTCCGTCATCCGGTGCATAGAAGCCGAACATTCCCGGCTCCAGTACCGTATACCCCTGCCATGGACCAGCCACATAAAGAATAGAATCACTCTCCGGTGTCATGTCATTCCCCACTGTAAGGTTCCGCAAAGAAGCCCAGTAGATTTTCTCTTTTCCCTCTATTAGATACTGTAAATCACAATATTTCTTGTGGGATTCCATCTGTGAGCCCTCTAACGGTCTTGTAGTATAACTCTGCACAGAGGCAAACACACCATTTTCCAGATCATATCTGCCCGCCGGAAGATTTTCCTTCTTCTGCTTCTCAATAAATGCCAGAACCATGTCTGCATACTCCTGCAAATCTCCATAAAGATGCAGCTTGTCCGCATAATCTGTAATCATAAAAACTTCCCCCTCCATTTTTTACTTGACTGCTTCATCATCGCAGTCCTCTGTTTTTCAGGTAATTTGATTATATCAGTTTAAATGGATTCGCGCCATTACATTTTGCTTGACTTCTGATTTTCTTTTCGAGAAAATACGTCTCTACAGCCACCGTCTCAGCACATCCCTGAGCCGTGTCATATCCAGAGGTTTGGAGATGTGTTCGTTCATGCCTGCGTTTTTGGCAAGCAAAATGTCTTCTGCGAAAGCATTGGCTGTCATGGCTACAATGGGGATGGTTTTTCCGTCCTGTTTGTGGAGAGAACGGATTGCTGCCGCCTGCCTGTTCTCCCCTTCAGTCCATGCCAGCGGAGAAATTGCTATGGATTTAAACTGCTTCTCATTCATTGTGCAGTACTCGAACCGGTAAATATCCTCCGGCTTTTTCAGCCTGCTCCTGATATTTTCCGGGGAAAAGGCCTCTTCCAGGGTAAGCTCACTGGAAACCGTCTTAAACTTAGACGCCATAGCTGCCACAATTTGATCACCTGGCTGACAAGCTTAAGATTCTCCTGCATCTGCATTTCGCCCTTACCGCTGATATATCGAAACCGATCATTTTCAATATAAGCACAGTTTTTTCCATAAACCACATTTTTCAGTGATCCAGAGGTTCTGTTCATAAATTCCTCATAGCTGTACCCAAGATTATGCAGGAAAAATTCACTGATATAAGCAATCGTCAAATTTTCATCATAATATCCTGCAATAAAACCAACGGCGTGATTGTGGTAAATTGTTGATTGTATTGCAGAATAGGCTTCCTCACTAAGCTACGGTTCCTCAACGGAATACAAAAGTTCCTCTTTATATAACTGTTTCTTCATTTTCACTCTACTCCATCTATATAAAAAAACACATACTGCAGCATTCGCCATAGTATGTGATCCTATCCTGATTATTCTGCAGCTGGCTGCCATTTTACAGGCCCTATAGTTTTGCGTCACAGTCTTTCGACTGCTTTGCCCATTTATAGATTTGTTTAGAACATTGTATACAATATCTCTCTTAATTGCAATTGTTTTTCAACAGGTTTCCTAATTTATTTTTATCCGTTTTGCCATTTCCTCACGAAAGAAAAACCTTGTAATTTGTTTCTAAATATAGTACAATTGTACCTACAGATTTGTCCTGTTAGTTTAACGGATAAAACAAGCGCCTCCTAAGCGCTAGCTGTGGGTTCGATTCCCGCACGGGACGCTTATCTAGGAAAGCGGGTGAAACTCCAACGGAGGTGTTGGAATTTCACTCGCTTTTTGTTTTTCCCAGACTGACAGCTCAAAATTTATATCTGCATCGGAGGCATTATATGCTGACAATCATATACGGAGACGAACCGCAAAGTATTTACAATACGAATGTTTATTTTAAAAATACTTATGATCCGGAATGGTTTGAAACAGAACTTGCCAGAAAAATGGTTGAAGATATTGATCACTCAAATATTTTAAGCAGTGAATGTATTAGCAGTCCTGTTCTGGGACAAATCCCACCAGAAAGATTATCTGGCGGAGTCAAGACTTTGTTATTGATTCTAAATGAGCCAGACAAAATTTTTAATGCATCTGCATGTGGTGATAATTGCGCAAAATGGCTGTTAGAAATTGGAAAGATCAAGGACATAACAATTAATCTCAGGCATATGATGGACTTTGGAAAAAATACTGCCTTTGAAATAAAAGTAAAAAACGGAGGCGAACTTGTCCATTCCATGCGTGAACTGCTTCCAATAGCCAGTAAATATCTAAATGAAATGAAACCGGAGTGATAAGCATGAAAGGTTCTCATAGAATAATTGTTGAATCACGAAAAGTAAAATATGATTTTATTATAAAACGAAATATCACAATTCTTACAGGAGACAGTGGTTCAGGAAAAACCGTATTAATTGATCTCATTCATGATTACAGAAGATACGGTGCTGACAGCGGAGTACAACTCTCTTGTGACCGTGCATGCCGTACAATTGATAGTGAAGACTGGGAAAGAGAATTAAAAGAAATTTCAGATAGCATCATATTTATTGATGAGGGAAATCGTTTTCTAAAGTCAAAAAAATTTGCAGAACTGGTACAAGGTTCTGATAACTATTTCGTAATTGCAACCCGCGAAAAGCTTCCAACGCTTCCCTACAGCATTAATGAAATATACGGTTTTCGTGAATCCGGCAAATTCCATAATACCAGACAGACTTATAACGAACTGTATCATTTATACGGTGAAATTTCCGCAGAAACTACCATAGTTCCGCAAATGATAATTACAGAAGATTCCAATTCCGGTTACCAATTTTTTTCTGAATTAGCAAAAGCTCAAAAGATTACTTGTATTTCAGCAGATGGAAAATCAAATATCATTCAAAAGCTGGAAGAAAATCGAGATATAAAAGGAACAAAACTTATTATAGCTGATGGAGCTGCTTTTGGTTCTGAAATGCGTGAGCTAAATGTATATCTAAATAACATCGAAAATGCGGCGCTATATGCGCCGGAATCTTTTGAATGGCTGTTGCTCTCCTGCAATATTATACCAAATATAAATGTGCAAAATATTTTGCAAAAACCGGAAGACTATATAGAAAGCAAGGACTTTGTCAGCTGGGAAAGATTTTTTACTGCACTGCTGATAGATAAAACCAAAACTTCTTCTGTATGGTCTTACACCAAAAAGAAACTCTCAAAAGCATATTTGTCTTCTAAAGTTATAAATTCAGTAAAGAAATTTATGAAATTGATTAAATGGGTATAATCGCCGGGCCACTCGCTTCAAGGTGGCTCGGCGATTATCTATAAGTCTGCTTAACTTACTTCTCTTTCATCTTAAACGCAGCCTTTCCATTTTGTTTCACGTTATACAACGCGGAATCGGCGTTTCGGCACAGGGAGATGAAATCTTCGCCCTGATCTGGGAAAGCGGCTCCGCCGGCGCTGGCTGACAGCTGCACCTGTTCGCCGGTTGGAAGCGTCAAGTGAGAAATCATCCTCTGGAAATCTGCCATATAGTTCTGCACTTCTTCCAACGTCAGGTTCTTTAAATAAACTACAAACTCGTCACCGCCATATCGGCCGATAATACTTTCCGCAGGGAAACACTTCTTCATGGTTTCTGCAAAATGCTTCAGGCAGAAGTCTCTATTATTATGTCCATATATATCGTTATAGCTTTTGAAATTATCCACATCAATAAAAATGAAAACCCCCGGCGTCTTTTTATACATTTCATCTTCCACAGACTTCTGAAATGCCCGGCGGTTAAGGATTCCGGTAAGAAAATCTATAGCGGACAGTCCCATATAAAGCTGTTTATCCTTTTTTTCCAGCTTCCCGATGCATTGACATCACCGCTGCTGATACAGGTAACATAATTCTGTGAATTCGCATTTAACAGCTGAACACTGATTTTTCCCTGAAGCAGTTCATAAACTCCCAGCTGTCTGAGGTTCTCTATCATAATAGACACATACAGACTGTGAATCTGCGAGGAATCCTTCACCGGGACAAAAACTGTCATAATCATATTTCCAGTCTGGCTGGACTGATAGGGATCTGAATTAAAGGATTGCTCTGATTCCAGTGCCTGCTGATCCAGATTCTTCTGCAGACGCTCCAGAATTTTTTTCGGTGTCTCCCCTTCCATGGACTGAATCATTTTCACATCTTCCTGTACATAATTTTGCAGGTATTCCATGGAATCATTCATTTTTTCCGCATACAGGCTTGTGATCAGTTCCAGATGTTCGGTATTATACTTCCGGGCAATTCTGCTGAGATGGAAGTACGCGGCCACAATAATGGCCAGACAGACGGCCAGATATAAAATAAACAGTAATTTTTTTCTCGCTGTCCGGGTTGGAAATACAGGTATAATCCACCACTGCTGATTCTTCTTCCGCCTGAGCCTGATCTGTTCCTGAATTTATCCCCAAGTTCTGGGAACAGCCTCCCAGCAGAAACGCGGCAGATCCCAATACAGCAGCCAGGCCTAGCTTTATTTGTTGTCCTTTAAAAGGTGATTTACTTTCAAACATTTGTACTTTCATAAAATCTCCAGATAGTTTACTGCTCTTTTTTACAATTATATTCCCCGCCCAAATCCGCTGTCAATCTAAAACAAAGCCGACAGAGTTTTTTGTTCCCTGTCGGCTTCTGCTGAAAATCTTAATTATTTTTCTTTCCCATGCGGTGTTCTTACTTAAAAATGCAGCTGTCCCTGCAGCCAGATCAATCCCTTGAAACGCCGGCCAACTTCCGGTTCTCCAAGAAGATCGGCTTTGTTTATGCAGACATCAAACTGAATATCATTGCACTCAATTGTCATCTGGCATAATTCTTCGCCTGTGAGAATATTTTTGAATGTGACATATTCCAGGATTTCTCCCATAATACTGTACTGGTCACACTCGATTCCATGAGGCATAAAATAAGAATCTACAATGGTAAATACATCATCTGTCACAATACGCTCGGAAATCATGGAATACGTGTCCATATCTTCCATGGTAAGGTCTTCCATGGCCTCCTCATCACCGTTTCTGGCTGCTGCGATCAGGTTATTGCGGTTCTTTGTCAGCTCCCGCTCTACTTTCACAGCTTCCTTATCCTTCTGCACCGGGAAAAGAATCTTTCCTTCTCTTGCAAGTCCGGTAATGGTCAGCGGCTGTCCCTCACGTAAATTTCCCTTATATTTCTCCAGCATATATTCTGCCGGATTCTGCAGATAAAAGATCAAAGTCACACCAAGACGCAAATCATCGCATGCACCTGCATAGGACTCTTTCTCAGAATGTCTTTCCACAACTACATGCTCCTGGGTCGTGATTCCTGTGCCGCGAAAAAATGGAAATGTATATTCCACGTGAAACTCATTTTCCTCGTCATACTGCCCACAGACTGTAATTCCGCAGTCGCAGCCATAATTCTTGGAATATTCCACAAAAACTCCGTCTGGATGATTTTCTACCGCAATTTTTTCATCGTAAGTACTCATCACATCCCGGATAATTTCCTGCATTTCCTTGCGTGACTTCACTTTCGAAAAGCCAACAGCTCTTAAATAACTGTGCACACTATCACCTCCCTATTCTATGATTTAGGCTTCTTATTTCATAATGTTTTTGTACGATATGATATGTTCTCTTCTGCCGTTTGTGACTGTTTTATTTTTCGTCCGCAAAGCAGAAATTCAGTTTAAAGTTCTGTTTTACGGACTTTGTTGTTTCTTGTCAAATTAAGTCTTATTTATTAGACTTTTTCTCGATTTTTGTCATTCCGCCCATGTATGGCTGAAGTGCAACTGGAATATTTACGCTTCCATCTGCATTCAGGTTATTCTCAAGGAATGCGATCAGCATTCTTGGCGGAGCAACTACTGTATTATTTAAGGTATGTGCAAGATATTTCTTGCCATCTTTTCCATTTACACGGATTTTCAGACGACGAGCCTGTGCATCACCAAGGTTGGAGCAGCTTCCTACCTCGAAGTATTTCTTCTGTCTTGGAGACCATGCTTCAACATCAAGAGATTTCACTTTCAGGTCTGCCAGGTCACCGGAGCAGCATTCCAGTGTACGAACCGGAATATCCAGGGAACGGAACAGATCTACTGTGTTCTGCCACAGCTTGTCAAACCACATTTTGCTCTCTTCTGGTTTGCAAACTACGATCATTTCCTGTTTCTCGAACTGATGGATACGATATACACCTCTCTCCTCAAGTCCGTGAGCACCTTTCTCTTTACGGAAGCATGGAGAATAGCTTGTAAGAGTTTTCGGAAGCTCTTCTTCCGGAATGATCTGGTCGATAAATTTACCGATCATGGAATGCTCACTGGTTCCGATCAGGTAAAGGTCTTCGCCCTCAATCTTGTACATCATGGCATCCATCTCAGCAAAGCTCATAACGCCAGTAACAACGTTGCTTCTGATCATGAACGGCGGTACGCAGTATGTGAAGCCTCTGTTGATCATGAAATCACGGGCATATGCGATAACTGCGGAATGAAGTCTTGCAATATCGCCCATCAGATAGTAGAATCCGTTACCAGCAACACGTCTTGCGCTGTCAAGATCGATTCCGTCAAAAGCTTCCATAATCTCTGTATGATATGGAACTTCGAAGTCCGGGACAACCGGCTCACCGAATTTCTCAATTTCTACGTTCTCGCTGTCATCTTTACCAATCGGTACAGATGGATCAATGATGTTCGGGATTACCATCATATCTTTCAGAAGCTCTTCCTCTACTTCTTTCTCTCTCTTGGAAAGCTCCTCGATACGCTCGCCGGACGCAGCAACCTGTTTCTTAACTTCCTCAGCCTCTTCTCTCTTGCCCTGGCCCATAAGAGCACCGATCTGTTTGGAAATTTTATTTCTCTCTGCACGGAGTGCCTCAACTTCCTGTTTGATCTCACGGTTCTCTTTGTCCAGCTCCAGAACCTTGTCAACCAGTTCCAGTTTACTGTCCTGGAATTTGTTTCGGATGTTCTGCTTTACCACTTCCGGATTCTCTCTCACAAATTTAATGTCTAACATGTCTTCCTCCTGTACTGATACGTTTTTTGTATCTGTTATTTTTCATTTCTTTTATTTGTGAATTATATAGACAATACCGCCGGCGGGCGACATGCCTGTTTATTATTTTTTGCTGATTTCTTATTGCTGCTTCAATCTCTGTTATATAGGAAAGTTTCTGTAGAAAACCTTATTCATCTTTCTCAATATTTTCCAGACCGAAATTAACAGCTTTTCGTAAAGCTTCCAGTTCTTCCTGGCTCAGCATCACATAGGACTCTCCCTTTACGATTTCTTTCAGATAAAGGAAGCAGTTGTCTCTGCTGTGCACTGCATTCAGAATAACACCTGAATTATCCTGATCCAGAAGTGCAAGCGCAAAGCTCAGTTTACCTCCAACGTCATCAAATGCATCATACTTCTCAACGCCATATTTACTGAACATGGTTTCCAGATGGTGTTTGATCAGATTGATGTCATGTTCATGATCTTCTTTCGCTTCATAAAGACGATCGATCTGGGCAAATTTGCGTACAAATACTTTTTCAAGAGATTGTGCGTCACTGCCTTTCATGAACACTTTGTATTTACGTTCCAGGCGGCTGATCCGCATCTTGCTGCTGAATACATTTACAGCCAGAACGATTGTCAGAATCAACAGTAAAATAATAATGATGCCAGGGTCCATTCCCAGGCTGTCAAAAATACTGCTCATGCACACTCCTTATCTTATTGATTCAAATAATTCAATGATTCTTTCCAGTTCGTCTCTGGAATAATATTCAATTTCAATTTTACCTTTGTTGTTCTTCTTTCTGTGGATGAAAACCCGGGTTCCTACGATTCCCTTCATTTTCTCCTCGAGGCTTTCGTATATTGCATCTTCCGCAGTATTTACCTGCTTTTCCGCTTTTTTCTTAGGCGGTTCAACAATATGTTTCACAAGTTTCTCTGTTTCGCGAACACTTAACTTCTCGTCGAAAACCTTCATTGCCACGCTTGCCTGTTTGTCCTTGTCAGGAATAGCAAGGATGGCACGGGCATGTCCTGCTGAGATCATCTCGTCAATGAGCATCTGCTGAACTCTTTCGTCCAGCTTCAGAAGACGAAGGGAATTGGTTACTGCAGTTCTGCTCTTGGAAACTCGCTCAGCAATGCTGTCCTGTTTCAGTTTAAACTCATTGATCAGGCGTTTGTAGGCCATTGCCTCCTCAATCGGGTTTAAGTCTTCCCGCTGAATATTCTCAATCAGGGAAATCTCTACAACCTGCTGGTCGTTAAACTCTTTGATAATAACCGGAACTTCTTTCAGGCCAGCCAGCTTGGCAGCTCGCCATCTTCTCTCGCCTGCAATGATCTCGTAGTAGTCACCTTTGTCAGATACCAGAAGCGGTTGTAAAATACCGAACTGTTTAATGGACTCTGATAATTCTACCAGAGCATCCTCATCGAACTGTTTTCTTGGCTGAGTTCTGTTCGGCTCTACTTTCGAGATTTTCACAAGCATTTCTGTTTTCTTTACTTCTGTCGGCGCATCTGCAGTCATTTCTTTTTTGTCTGAAGCGGGGACTGTAGTTTTTACACTCTCAGCCTCCTGCTTTGGATTTACTTCTTTTGTAATGGGCTTTGGTACTGGTTTCTTCTCTGCTGGTTTCTCAGGGAAAAGAGCATCCAGTCCTCTTCCAAGTCCTTTCTTCTTGACTGCCATTATTCAACCTCCCTGTTTATCACTTCTTCTGCAAGAAGGCGATAGCTTTCTGCTCCGGTAGATCTGGGATCGTAAATCGTGATCGGCTGTCCATAGCTTGGAGCTTCTGCCAGTCTGACATTTCTTGGGATAATTGTCTTGTAAATATTCTGCTGCAGATTTTCCTTAACATTCTCTACTACCTGCAGTGACAAGTTGGTGCGCGCATCATACATAGTGAATACAACGCCTTCGATTTCCAGGTTGTTGTTCAGTCTGTCTTTGACCAGATCAATTGTATGTATCAACTGTGACAAACCTTCCAATGCGTAATACTCGCACTGGATTGGAACCAGTACGGATGTGGCTGCTGTAAGTGCATTGATGGTGAGCATATTGAGAGATGGCGGACAATCGATAATAATATAATCGTAATTGTCCTTTACTTTATCTGTAATCTCTTTCAATATGTATTCTTTATTGTCGATACCGACCAACTCAATTTCTGCTCCAGACAGATTTACATTAGACGGTATTAAATCCACATTTTCTACTACATCTTTTACAATTGTTGTCTCAACATCTGACTGTCCTACCAGAAGTTCATATAAGGTATCTTCTACTGCATTTTTGTCAACACCTAATCCACTGGTAGTATTTCCCTGAGGATCCATGTCAATCGTCAGAACTTTCTTTCCCTGTTCTGCAAGGCATGCCGAAAGGTTAATCGCTGTTGTTGATTTACCAACGCCGCCTTTCTGATTTGCAACTGCAATCGTTCTGCCCAATATCAACCCTCCCTTTCATAAGATTTTCGAATTGCTTCACTTTTCCATAGTTTCTTCAATCCTATCATAGAACTATTGCTATTATAACACTTTTAAAATTATCGTGCCACATAATGTTTCACGTGAAACATAGAAAATGCCTTTTTATTTTGTAAAAATATTGTCTATTTTTATCTTTAAAATTATTATACCCACTTTGAATGTAATTCAAACGGGTAGGTGATATTTATTAATGATAGGCTCAATACTTTGTAAAAGGGCGGTTTAGGTAATCAAGGCGGACGCTTTCCCCCAGGTGTTCCGGGGGAAATCTGGTTGTTGAAATCTATTGCTCCACAGAAGTGAATGCAATGCGCATGAAATGTTATGGCTTAAAGTTACAGCTAAAACTGATTCCAAGATAATCGGCTACATAACATCCTGTAAGAACACTTGATATTACTGTGCATAGAACAACGGATCTTAATTAAATTCTTCAGATTTTATCTCTACTCCCGAAATGACCACTTAATAATAACGGGCAGATATTGTGTATTGGTTAAAACTCTCCCCAGCGCCAGTGAAAAAGTATCGTTTTAGCGCATTCCCCTTACCAGTAACCAGTGAGCTCGCAAGGTATATTCGTGAGCAGGTCATTTCAGGAGCGGTCTTAACGTAGACGAGATCCACTGTCTACGGAGACTTAGCATCGAAGGCTCTCCTGAGATGCTTAGTCGCAGTTGACAGTTAGCTTGGCGGAGTGTTGCGACGACCTGCGATGAATATACCTTGTGAACTCGCGTCCGGGCAACGATTGCTTCACTAAGCCGCCCTTTTAGATATCAACCGCAGAGTGTACAAATCCCACAAAATTATTGTAAAATTCACCTGTAAGGCGTATAATATACATACAAATTCAAAGGAGGTTCTCTATAAAAATGAAAGAAAGTAAACACAAACTTTTGACTCTGGCTGCCTTAACCACTATCGCTGCTGGTGTCATCCATCTGTCCAATAGAGTGATTGTTGCCTCTTCACAATTAAAAGAAATGCTCGATTTTTCCAACCACAACTACTACAAATGGCGTTTCGGAAAAATATATTATACAAAGAAAGGCACCGGTTCTCCTATTCTTTTGATCCACGATGCCATGCCTGGTGCAAGTGGATATGAATGGTCACGTGTTGAGAAACATCTTGCCCAGGAGCATACAGTTTATACTCTCGATTTGTTAGGATGCGGACGTTCTGAAAAAGCTGGAATTACATACACTAATTTCCTCTTTGTACAGGTCATCTGCGATTTTATCAAGAATGTTATTAAAGAAAAGACTGATATAATTGCCAGTGGCTTCTCATGTTCATTTGTTACTACTGCTGCCGCATATGACAAAGAAAACATTAATAAAATTATGTTTGTCAATCCTGTAAGTATGGCTTCCCTGGCCCAGATTCCTACTCAGAAAGACAAAATATTTAAATTTCTCGTAGAACTGCCAGTGTTTGGAACCTTTATTTATCATATAAATGTTTCACGTGAAACAATTAGTGATTTCTTCCTGGATAAGCTTTACTACAATCCATTCCACGTAGATGGTGATGTTTTGGACGCTTACTACGAAGCTGCTCATAAGGGTGGTTACTATGCCAAGTATTTATATTCAAGCCAAAGTGCTAAATATATGAATATTAACATTCGTCATGCCCTCAGCACACTGGATAACAGTATTTATATTGTAGAAGGCGAAGACGAGTCAAACGGTGCAGGAATTGTAGAAGACTACTGTAAAGCTAATCCAGCAATTGAGTCCGCAACCATTCCTTATTCCAAGCATTTCCCACATATTGAAAACGTAGAAGCGTTTCTCGAACAGGTTGGGGCGTTTTTCGATTAACGCCATTTATTTTTTATATAACAATACTCGCTTTTTCTTTTGTTATTTCAAAGTCTTGAAATGTTTTTTAATAACATTTCAAGACTTTTTCATTGTTCACTTATTCATTTTCTTATCTTTTGCACATTTTGTGATATGTATTTTCATCATAATATTATCTTTTTCTCGCTATTTATCTCTTTCTTTGCGCATTTCATCTAATATATTGATATTTTTTTATTTTTGGCAGGATTATTTTTCCTAATTAGGCTGCACGTATTTTGTTATTATTTTTATATTTCCTCATTGTTTTGTTTGTTGTTTGCACAATGTGTTTTGGATTGTGCCTAGAAAAGTTTTTCTGTGAAACAAAGCACGTGAAACGCAAGAATAATCTTTCAGGCGTATTCTAATGTAACGTTCCCTGCGCGCTTATTAGTAAGGCGTATGTTCTGACGCTTTTATTTTATGTCGATTTTCATTGCTATTTTCTTTTGCAAGTCCTATTTTTATCTCTTTTGCTTTCAAAAGTGCTATTTTTAGTACTTTTATTATTCTTTTATTGTGGCAGTCCACATTTTCGTGCTTTTAATATATTTTCCGACATTATTTTCGTACTTTGTAAGTGGATTTCACACGACTAAAGTCGCGTGCTCCTCAGTCGCTTTAAGCGACAAGGCTAAATATCGGCGGATACGCCTGTAACTTAGGATATGCGCAGTCATGCGCTTTTCCATGCCAGATATGGCAGGTTCCAACATCACAGGTAGTCCGCTGTATATCTGCCTGTGTTTATGCTGCTCTTAAAAGTTCCATTTCTAAAAATAATTCTCCTAAGTCCGCATATACACATGAGATCCTACGCTTTACTGAAGGGACTTTTGCCTCCAGTAAAGACCTTTCCGTTGCCGGAAGGGGTTTTAAAAGTTCTCTGATAAAATATCTTGCCCCGATATTATACGATGCTGACAGATCACAGTTATATCTTTTTCCGGTCTGGAATACACAGAGGCTGTGGTTTTTCGGGTCACGGGATACCCTTCCGGAGCCATCATATGCAAGCCTGCTTGTATCCCATGCGCAGACTCTGGATACCCGCATCCCTTTTCTATGTGCCTGATGTTCACAGCGTTTCTGGATATCCCGTTTTCTCCACAGATGCAGTTTCTGTTTTTTCTCTCCGGATATCTTCCCCTGCATTTCCAGATATTCGAATACGATCACATCTGCATGGTTTTCCTCTGCATATCTTATGATTGCACCTGCGATCTTCTTTCCCAGCTCTATATTCAGGCGTTTCGTATATGCCCATCTTCCCCGTGACTGCGCAGAGCCGTGTTCCCTCTGGAACTTCCGGATCCGTCCCAGCGTGCGATACATCCAGTCTTTTTCACTGGGATGATTGATAAATCTTCTTCCCAGGACAGTTCCGTCTGCCCGCATAATGGTACAGACTGCATCGGTATTGATCCCCAGATCCACACTGCAGATGACCTGTTCTTTTACCGGTGTTTTTGTAAGTGTTATTTCTTTCGTATAGGAAAAACGCAGGAAATATTTATGGTGTCTTTTCTCCAGTATCGGGGGCAGATGCCTTTTTCCCCGACCAGTTCTTACGAAGATATTCCATATCTGTATGGTTTAAACGCACACAAAACCATTTCCAGTCATGGCCATCATACAATTTCAGATATGCTTCCTCTTTTCCTTCTGCTCCCTCTCTGTACATGACACCACGGTAAAAAACAGGCATGGCATGATTCTCATACACCAGTTTGGGCATCCCTGTTTTTTCCCCTGACTTTGTCCACAGATCCATCCGTGTTTTGTAAGAAGATACACTTCCCAATGCATGCCGGATTGCAGCTCTTCTGAGGTAGGATGGCATCTTCGGGAAGCGGAAGTCAAAATCAAAACGTGCAGTTTTTTTCGTAGTATGCACCAGATGCTATGCGGCATTAAAACGCCTTTTAGCCTCCGGGATCTCTTCCAGTTCTTCCCACACCTGCTCATATATTTCTGTCAGATAGCTGACCGCAGACCGATAGAGTCCCAGTGTCTGGCGGATCGGGATATTCTGTTTTCGTACTTCTACGCCATAGCTGGATACTGTCTGCATCTCTTTTCCTCCAACAAACCATTTCTTCTGTCAGGCTTTTTTCTTTTTCCTTTTGTCCTTCGATGTAAACAAGCAGATGGATATGGTCCGGCATCACCTCCATTGCCAGGATCTGAAATTTATATTCTTCTGCAAGATCCTGTAACATTTCTTTACATTCTGTATCGATTCCATTTTTTAAAACCTTTTTCTGTATTTTGTACACCAGACAAGATGATACTGCAAAGAACAGCCATATCCCCTACCATATGAAAGTTTGTTATATCTATATCAAATATATCTTTTCCATATAAATATTATATCATATGTATCTGTTTGTGTAAACGTTTGTTCTGTTTTTTGTAAAAAAATTTGCGCGTCTAACTCATCACCGGAAGTAACGAGAATGCGACGCGCAATTATTCAAAAACAGTAAAGATGCATGATAGTAAAACACATTCCGCGATGCAAAAGTAAGTTTCCGCAGAATGTCTATTTTTTTGCGAAACCCAAAAGAGTAAAAGAGCTCCGATGCAAAACTAGCATCTTAGTTTTACATCGAAGCTCTTCAAATTTGCCGCATCAAAAGCCAGCTACATCAAATTATTTTAGTTCTTATCCAACCCGTTTTCGCAGTCTATCATTCTGCAGCATCTGTTTCGTCTTCCGCCAGGCTATTAGAAGCAGCAGTACCCTCTTCTTCAGCGTTATCATCCGTATCGCTTGTACTGTTCTCCTCTATCCCTGCAACAGTTTCAAATGCCTGGAATAATTCTTTCACTGTCATTTTGTTTATCAGATATGTTTTTCCATCTGTAACGGCAGCATAGTAATTGGTATCGTAGGAGTAATATTCTACGGTTGTTTTATTTCCGTCAACATCTGTGAAATCTACTGTCATTTCAGGGTCTGCGTTTGACTCAAATTTGTCAGTAAGTCGTTTTTGTGCAGCCAGGTTGATCAGTTTATTGTAGAAAGTGGTAAATGTAGCACCGTCCAGCTCGGCGCCATTCAATTTATAGGACAATGTTACAGTCGCGGAACTTGAGGCATCCTCAGCACTGTCATCTGTACTGTTATCTACATCAGCCTCATCACTGCTTTCCTCTTCTTCCGAAGATGTTTCACGTGAAACATTTACAGTGTACTCATCACCTTTGTAATTTACATCCAATGTTTCCAGGTTATTAACTGACAGATAACTTACTGTCAGATTCCAGAAATCGGCAGCTGTTTTTCCCAGGAAGGTGTCCAGCGTATCTTCTGAAATTGTATAGATTTCATTGCTGTCATTTACGCGTACATATCGTCCGCCGTCAGATGACTCATCGCCAACCTGAATCACAAGCTCGCGATCAACCATCTCGGTCTCAACCTCTTCCTCAGAATCTGTGTCAGCTTCATCTACAGCCTCTTCTACATCTCCCTCGGAATCCGCAGTAGCTTCGTCTGTATCTGTATCGTTCGCACTTTCTGCATCATCATTTTCTGCTGTGTCATCCGCCGTGCTCTCCTCAGAATCGGCAGCTTTTTTCTCATCCTGGTTCGCATTCTCAGGTGCCTCTGTAGCGTCCTCTGAGCCGTTTTTAGCCTCATTTTTCTCATCAGCGGAGTCTTTCTCGACTTCTTCCTGATAATCCACCGTAATTTCAGCATAAGGCTTATCCAAACCATACTGAGAAAGCTCTTCATCTGAGCAGTCGTAGTTAACAAAGCTTGCATATGCCATGCCAGAAACGGCACTTGTCAGGGATGTAGCTTTTGCAGAATCTGCCTTTTCCGTGTTGCCGTTTTCTGTTATATTCCAGAAGTTATTTTCATCCTTTTCAATGCTATAGGAAGAATCTTTTCCATCCACAGACACTTTACTTATTGTGGAGGAATCCACTGTTGGGAAAGTTCCGCTCTCAGCAAAGTCATACAAGGTTCCTTCAAAGGACTGGAATGTGGAATTGCTAACTACATAAACAGTGGAGGAATCTTTATCCAGGTCAATGTATTCCTGGCTGGTAGAATCATTCTCCATGCCAACGCGAATAACCGTTTCACTTCCATCTTCCATTGTCACTGTGATTGTATTTTCCGGCTGCTCCAGCTCGTACTCAGAAGCGTCTTCCACATCTTCCAGTGTTCGTTCCGCTTTCACAGAGCTCAGGGAGCTGATCAGAGTATCCATTTTATCCTGGTCTACAGGAAAAGCAGTCTCATCGCTTTTCACCCAGGAATCTCCATCTTTCTCAAAAGTAACTTCTTTTTTATCCATTACAAATTTAACAGATTTTACATCATCGGACGCAATGGAAATAATCTCCTGAGATTCCTCCTCATCGGCTTCTGCCTCTTCGGCATCCTGCTTCGCCACGTAGGTTTTTACACCTACGTAAGCTCCACTGAGAACAACCAAAACGCCCACTGCTGTAATAAGATTTACAGATTTTTTCTTCATCAGGCTTTTCTCCTCTTTAACCAGATCATAAATCCAACTAACAGGAATGCTCCCGGAATCAAACCAATCACACAGATCTTCCAGAAGCTTGCATCATATGCTGTCAAAGTCAGATAAGATACTTCCAGGCTCTTGGACGGGATAGAGACTGTTGTGCTGTCCTCCGTGTCAACAAGAGCACTTAAGGAAGCCATTACCAGTTTCTCATTTCCGCCGGAAACCATCTGGTTCACCTGGCTCTGAAGTAAATTTGATGTTGAATAATAAATAATGTGCGTTTCTTTATCAGTATCAACAGTCTCTGTAATGCTTACACCCAGATCAAACGGACCATCAACATCTCCATCTTCTTTTGAAAGAGTTCCGCTGTTCACATCCGTCTTGGAATAAGCACTATCAGAGGTTGTGAGAAGACTTTCAATCGTTACAGTATCTCTTACATCTTCTGATTTCTGAATTCCCTGTGCGTATGGCATAAGAATATAATATCCAGAAGAAACAAGATCAGAAGTAATGTCTGTACTATTTATGGTAGGTACCAGATAATATGGCATCTGTGCCGCATAGTGCTGGGAATCTCCCTCAAACACCAGGCCATCTACTCGATTTACACCATAATTTTCAAGTACAGCGTCAAAATTCGGCATTTCCTGTCCGGTGTAATCAGAGAAAATCATTGCTTTTCCTCCATTTTCCAGATACTCGATCAGCGCTGTTTTCTCATCTTCTGAGATATCGGTTGTAGGCGCATCAATCAACAGACAGCTCGCATCCTCTGGAACGCTTCCCTCTGTAAGCAGATTCAGGGACTTAATCTCCATGTTGGCTTTCTCAATGTCTTCCTTCACTGTGGAATCCAGATCCTGCTCTCCATGTCCCTCTAATGTATACATCACCGGCAGGTTCTCGCTGGTTACATATGCAATGGCACTTGTAATCTGTCCTTCTCCATCGAACCCTGTTGTCTTATAACTGTATGTGTTGTAATCAAGGGATGATTCGTATATATTGTTATAATTTACAACTTTATTCCTGTCACCGCATACAATAATCAGACTGTTGGATGATAGATTATCACTTGTGTATTCACTGATAAATTTCGGATTTACCACCGGGTCCTTCTGTTCTACAGTAATATGATCAGACTCATCTGCATATCTCTGAAGCAGGTTGCTGATGGTTTCGTCCTCACTTCCGCTCTGGGCAATCTGATATATGATCACATCTTTGTCCAGATCCTTCAGCATTGCTTTTGTTTCATCTCCGATTGTATAAAGTTTTTCGGAGCTGATATCAAGCCGGGTGTATTTAGAAGGAAGATTTCCAGCTATCATATTTATAACAATAATGATAGCAGCAAATACAACAATCATAATAGAACTGTAGCTTCCATTTTTCAGATACTTTTTGTTAATTGTATCTTTAAACTTTTTCCTTTGTTTTTTGCTACTATTGTTATTGTTTTCTATCTTCTCTACACTTTCCGTATTTTCTTCGTTTATGTTGTTATTGTTATTATTTTTCTTACTAAAAAACATTTCTTCCCACCTCCTTAATTCCAGCGTCTCTTCAGTATTGTCTGCATGGTAAGGAATATGCAGATTGTAATTACAGATACAAAGTACAATACTCCAGTCACATCAAAAATACTGTTTGTGAAATTTTCAAAGTGAGAGCTTAAATTAAATACTTCAAGTACTTTCTGGATTCCACCTTCAAAAACGCTGGATTTTACTACATAAATAATCACCAGCACAGCCTCGCCAGCTACACAAATAATACCTGAGATCACTGCATTTTTGATCATGCTGTAAATCATAAGGCTCAATGCAATGATCAGAAGTCCAAATGTTACGCATGTGGACATTGCGGTCTGTGAAAAGAAGGATGAAATACCGTTCATCATATAAAATGCGAACAAAAATACAAAAGTCAGAACCGCAGCAATTACCTGGCTCTCAGTAATTGCTGAGAAAAATACGCCGATTGCAATGTTTGCGCAGCCCAGAAGGAAAAATCCAAGGAGCGCTGTGTATGCGGATCCAAAAGCTACTGTTCCGAACTTTGACATAAGCAGCGGATAAGTTGCCAGAACTGCAACAGGAATTGCATAAATGGTAACAAGTGCCAGATATTTTCCCATTACAATGCCGAACACAGATACCGGAGAGGTCAGCAGCAGCTGATCGGTTTTCTGTTTTCTTTCTTCAGCAAGTACACGCATGGTCAGGATCGGCACTGCGATCAGGAACACAAAGGTCATAGCATTTAATGTGTATTCAAATTTTGGATATGCTGCTGTAAGCTGATATGCGGAGAAATAAATTCCCGCAATAAGCAGTACAAAGAACATAAACAGATATCCAACCATAGAAGTCAGGTAGCTTTTCAGCTCCCTTTTATAAATAGCAAGCATGGTTTACTCTTCCTCCTTTTCCTCATCGGATCCGTTTTCTTCTGCTTCACTTTCCCCAGAATCTTTTTCATTCAGATAGTTTTCTGCATCTGCAGCGGTTTTAAAAAACGGCTTTCCTGAATTCTTTTTCTCCGGATTTTTATCTTTCTTCTCACTTTCCGTAAGTTCAAGGAAAATCTCCTCCAGAGATACTTTCTTAGACTGCATTTCAAGGATCGGACAGTCAGCATTTACCATGCTGTAGAATACTTTCTCACGTACATCCGTATTCTCCTCTGTGCCCACTGTGACGCTGTATACGCCTTCTTCTGTGCTCTTTGTATCTTTCTTAACCGTAACCTCTTTCACGCTTTCTACGCTCTCTAAAGCGGCTCTGATGGTGTCTTTCTGACCCTTGACAAGAAGATTCAGGTTGTTGGAGCCTGCTGCCAGTTTTCCAAGATTCTCAGGTGTATCGCTGGCTACCAGCTTTCCATGGGAAATAATCAGCACGTAATCACAAATTGCACTGACTTCGGAAAGAATATGGGAGCTTAAGATTACGGTGTGTTTCTTTTTCAGGCCTTTGATCAGCTCTCGGATTTCGTTGATCTGTTTCGGGTCAAGGCCTACCGTTGGCTCATCCAGAATAATGACTTCCGGGTATCCAAGCACAGCCTGTGCAATACCAACCCTCTGTCTGTAACCTTTGGAAAGGTTTTTGATCAGACGGTTTTTCATGTCTGTGATTTTTACCATATCCATAATTTCTTCGATCATGGATGCTTTTTTAGCTTTCGGAATTTTCTTCAGATCTGCAACGAATTTCAGATATTCCAGAACTGTCATATCAAAATAAAGGGGCGGCATTTCGGGTAAGTATCCGATGCATTTTTTTGCCTCCTCAGGTTCTTCCAGAATATCATGACCATCAATTACTACTGTTCCCTCGGTGGATGCAATATATCCGGTTATCATATTCATGGTTGTGGATTTTCCGGCGCCGTTAGGACCCAGAAATCCGTAAATCTTACCTTTCTCAATTTCAAAAGAAAGGTGGTCTACAGCGGTATGGTCGCCATAGCGTTTTACCAGATTTTTTACTTCAATCAAGTTTCTTTACCTCCTTCAAGTTGCAAGCATCAGGAGTATCCCTGACAACTTTCTATGATAATTCTATGTACAAACTGTGAGGAAATTTAGATGATTGTGTGAGAAAAGTGTGATTATTTTGTGTTGGAAATGTGTTTTGGAAAGTAAAAAATTCCAGGCAGCAAAATCTGCCCGGAATCTTCTTTTTAAGACTTACGCCAGCGGCTCTTTAGAGGGCAATCCAGCCTTCCTTGGATACCTCTTTGCAGTTGGTTTTACCTTCTTGATTACGACGAAAGAACGGTCCATATCAGTGTCCATAAGTGGGAATTTTACCACGTCCTGAACTTTGCCGCCGAGGATTTTTACGGCATTTTCGGCCTGGGTAAGTTCCTCGTCGATCTTACCGGATTTATAGGAAATAAAGCTTCCGCCTTCTTTTACAAAGGGGATGCAGTACTCGGAAAGAGTACTTAAATTGGCTACAGCGCGGGAGACGCAGAAGTCGTATTTCTCCCTGTGCTCTTTCTGTTTGGCGTAGTCTTCAGCTCTTCCGTGGACTGCGGTTACGTTCTTAAGCCCCAGCATTTCAATTACCTCATTCAAGAAATTTACCCTTTTGTTCAGGGAATCCAGAAGGGTAATCTTCAGCTCCGGAAAGGCAATTTTCAGTGGAATTCCAGGGAATCCGGCGCCGGTTCCAATGTCAATGACAGATTTTCCTGCAAGCTTATTCTGGTCAAAATTACTTACCTTTACAATCGAAAGGCTGTCCAGGAAATGCTTCAGAATTACTTCCTCATACTCGGTAATTGCAGTCAGATTCATCACCTTATTTTTCTCCACAAGGTACTCATAATAGGTGATAAACTGCTTTTTCTGGTCCTGGGAAAGGGTAATTCCAAGCTCTTCAAGGCCTTTCTCAAAGAGAGTTAAATCGTATTCCATATATGTCTCCTTACGTTAAACTGCTTTTTATTTTTATCCGTTAAAACGTACCAAATTAATGATTCTTCCCGTACTGCTCCATATACACTAACAGTACCGAAATATCAGCCGGGGAAACGCCGGAAATTCGGGATGCCTGTCCAATGGAAACCGGTCTGTAAAGTTCCAGTTTCTGGCGCGCCTCAATGCGCAGGCTCTTTACTTTCTCATAGTCCAGATTTTCAGGAATCTTCTTAGCTTCCAGCTTCTTAAACTGCTCTACCTGCTTCATCTGGCGGCGAATATAGCCGTCATATTTAATATTAATATTCACCTGTTCCTGCACATCCCAGGCAAGCTCCGGTCGATTCTTGTCAATAGGAACCACATCCTCATAAGAAAGCTCTGGTCTGCGGATCAGTTCAGCAAGGCTGATTCCGGACTTCAAAGGGGTGCTTCCCTTGCTTTCCAGAAGGCTCTGAACAGCCTCTGTCATACCTACATTTGTATTCTCAACACGCTGGATCTCTTCTTTGATCAGGCGCTCTTTTTCCACTACTTTTGCATAGGTTTCATCATCCACAAGACCTACTTCCCAGCCTTTTTTGCGAAGTCTCAGGTCCGCATTATCCTGACGGAGAAGCAGACGATACTCTGCACGGCTGGTCATCATACGGTACGGTTCATGGTTTTCTTTGGTAACCAGATCATCAATCAAAACGCCGATATAAGCCTCAGAACGATCCAGGATCAGCTGGTCTTTTCCCAGTACTTCCATGGCCGCATTGATGCCTGCGATCAGTCCCTGGGCTGCTGCCTCCTCGTATCCAGAGCTTCCGTTAAACTGCCCGCCGCTGAAAAGTCCTTTGATTTTCTTAAATTCCAGTGTTGGATAAAGCTGTCTTGGATTGATGCAGTCATACTCGATCGCATAAGCATTTTTCACGATTTTGGCATGCTCAAGGCCTGGTACGCTGTGGTACATTGCCTCCTGCACATCCTCCGGAAGGGAGCTTGACATACCGCCAATATACATTTCATTTGTGTACATGCCTTCTGGCTCGATAAACACCTGATGTCTCTTTTTATCTGCAAAACGAACTACTTTATCCTCAATAGACGGACAATAACGTGGACCAGTTCCCTCGATCATACCGGAATACAGCGGGGAACGATCCAGGTTCGCGCGAATAATATCATGGGTAGTCTCATTGGTGTAAGTCAGCCAGCAGGATTTCTGCTCAATCTGCACGTCCTCCGGGTCTGTAGAAAAGGAAAACGGCACCACTCTTTCGTCACCGAACTGTTCTTCCATTTTGCTGTAATCAATGGTATTTCCTGCAATTCTGGCAGGTGTTCCGGTCTTGAAACGGAACATTTCGATTCCAAGCTCCTTCAGGGAATCGGTCAGATAATTTGCCGCCTGAAGTCCATTGGGGCCTGTATAATTGCTTACATCACCGTAAATACATCTTGCCTTCAGGTAAGTTCCGGTACACAGAACAACTGCCTTACAGTGGTAAACTGCGCCAGAATAAGTCTTCACTCCGGTGATTTTCCCATCATCAACAAGAAGCTTGGTTACTTCTCCCTGGCGGATAGTCAGGTTCTCCTGATTCTCCAGAGTCTTTCTCATTTCGTTGCTGTATGCCTGCTTGTCGGCCTGGGCGCGAAGGGAGTGGACAGCCGGACCCTTGGAACAGTTCAGCATTTTGGACTGAATGAAGGTCTTGTCAATATTTTTTCCCATTTCGCCGCCCAGGGCATCCAGTTCACGTACCAGATGGCCCTTAGAGCTGCCCCCTACATTGGGATTGCAGGGCATCAGTGCAATACTCTCTGCACTGACTGTAAACATAATGGTATCGAGCCCCAGTCTTGCGCCTGCAAGTGCTGCCTCACAGCCTGCATGACCTGCACCAACCACTACAATGTCATAATTTTCTTCCAGTGTTTTCATGATCAATCTCCTCGTATAATCTACACATCCATTATTTTCCCATACAGAATTTACTGAAGATCTCGTTCACCAGATCCTCGCCAACTTCCTCTCCTGTAATCTTTCCAAGGCTTGCGTAGGCAGCCATCAGATCAATGGAAAAGAAGTCCTCCGGCATGCCGTCCTCGATGCTTCTTCGCACCATGGAAAGGCTTTGGGCTGCCTCCTCCAGTGCCTCCTTGTGGCGGGCATTGGTAATATAAACCTCATCATTAAAAGAAATCTTTCCGCTGAAAAACATGGACTTAATCGTCTCAGCAAGCTGGGTGATTCCAGTCTCTTCTTTGGCAGAAATGGGAATCACTGGATGAGAAGTTCTCTCTTCCAGCGCCTCCATGCTTACTGCAGACGCAAGGTCTGTTTTGTTATAAAGCACAATGGCTTTTCTGCCTTTCAGCATCTCTATGATCTCTTCATCATTTTCGTCAAGAAGTGTGGAACTGTCAACCACGTACAAGATCAGGTCCGCATCTTTTGCCGCCTCACGGGCACGGGATACGCCGATTTTCTCCACTACATCCTGGGTTTCACGGATTCCCGCAGTATCCACAATTTTCAGCGTGATTCCATGAAGAGTGATGTACTCTTCCAGAATGTCTCTTGTGGTTCCCTCAATATCCGTTACAATGGCCTTATTTTCCCCAACCAGAAGGTTCAGAAGGGAAGACTTGCCGGCATTTGGCTTTCCTACGATAACAGTCTCAATTCCCTCTCGGATGATCTTTCCGTCTGAGGAAGTTTTCAACAGGCCGTCGATGGATCTCTGTTCTTTTTCCACAATTCCGAGAAGCTTCTGTGGATATCCATCAAGGCTGATGTGCTCCGGGTCATCAAGTGCTGACTCAATAAAAGCAATTTCATAAATCAGATCATTCCGGATCTCCTTGATTGTCTTCTGGACAGAGCCTTTCAGCTGGCTCATGGAACTTCTCAGGGCATATTCATTCTTCGCCTGGATCACATCCATAACAGCCTCTGCCTGGGAAAGGTCCAGTCTGCCGTTGAGGAATGCCCTCTTGGTAAACTCTCCCGGGCCGGCTATTTTAGCACCGTTTTTCAGGACGGTCTCCAGCACACGGTTCATGGCATAGACACCGCCATGACAGTCAATTTCTACGGTATCTTCTCCTGTGAATGTTTTGGGCGCGCGCATAACCATAACCAGAACTTCATCTACCGCTTCTTCCCCATCATAAATATAGCCATAGTGAATGGTATGGGTGGGTACTTCTTTGATCTTCTTTTTCCCGCCCTTGGAACGGTAAATGCGGGATATAACGTCCATGGCTTCCGGGCCGCTGATTCGGATGATTCCGATTCCCGAAGCACTCACAGCAGTAGATATCGCTGCAATTGTTGTATTCATGTGATTTCCTCCATGTTTGATTGCTTCTCTTATTATACAAAAAAAATTATCCCAGGGAAAGACATGAAAACAAAAGCCTAATGCTTCCGTTCTTCCATCTTTCACCTGGAATAACTTAATCATTTACCATCTTTTTAATTTTACTACAACGTGGCGGTATGGCTCTTCGCCCTCGCTGACAGTCTCCACATACTTGTTGCCCTGAAGTGCTGAGTGAATGATTCTTCTCTCATATGGGTTCATTGGCTCAAGTACAACTGGCTTTCTTGTCTTCTTAACCTTGTAGGCAATTCCTCTTGCAAGATTCTCCAGAGTCTCCTTGCGGCGTCTGCGGTAATCTTCTGTATCAAGCTTCACCCTGATATAATTGGTCTTGCCCTTGTTTACAACAAGGCTTGTAAGGTACTGCAGGGAGTCAAGGGTCTGTCCTCTCTTACCGATCAGGATTCCCATATCCTCTCCTTCAAATGCAACCTCAAGGCATCCGTCATTTGTGTTGTATTTGGAAGTGATCTCCACTTCGCCAAGATTCATGGATGCAAATACATCGCGAAGGAATGCAATTGCTCTGTCCTCAATGTCTTTAATCTCAGCCGGATCGGTGATGATCTCAACAGGCTTGGACTGCTTTGGCTTCTCTTCTCTTGGCATTTTTTCTTTTACAGGTTTTTCTTTTGCCGGACGTTCTTTAAAATTTTTCTCTTTTGCAGGGCGCGGCTGTTTTTCCTTTGTATCTTTAAAAGGTTTTGGCTCTTTCGGCTCTTTTACAGGAGCTTTTTCTTTCACCATCTCACTCTTTTGAGCCGGCTTCTCAGCTTTTGCAAAAGCCTTAGGTGGCTTTTTATTGTGCTCTTCTTTAATCGCATCAACCTTAACAGTATCTACGATTTCCTGTATTTCATCCTCTTCAGAAACAGTATTGATCTTGCGTGCTTTGATAATTGCCGGTTTGCTTCCGATACCAAAAAATCCGGAACTACCTTCAGAAACCACTTCAATATCCAGCTGATCACTGGACACACCTAATTCGATACACGCCTTGGTGATTGCTTCATTCTTCGTTTTTGCTGAAAACTGGATAAACTCCTCCATCTATGAAACCCTCCGTTCCCGACCGTTACTTCTTCTTGTTTCTTTCGTCAAAATCCCTGACCATATTTGCTTTTGCTGTAATACTTCCAGCCTTCGCATTTCTTGCTTTCTGGTAGGATTCCTCAACTTTTCTGGCTCTTTCTTCTGCATTTGCATTGCTGGAGCCTTTGTCAATCTTGGTATTAATATTTTTTGTAGACTGATTTGCCTGATTGGTAATCTTCTGCGGTGGAAGTCCTTCTTTGGTACGCTTCTTTTCAAGCTTCTTCATGTTTTCATTAATCAAATCATTAATGTCCATCTTATCCAACAGGCGGTTGATCACCAGCTGCTGTATGCTTCTTACAACTGCACTGGCAATCCAGTAAATACCAAGACCTACCGGGAAAGTAAAACAGAATACAGCTGACATAAGCGGCATAACTGTATTCATAGTCTTCATGGAAGCCTGCATAGTATCATTACTGTCACCAGAAGCTGCTGCCTGCGGCATAAGCTTATAGCTTATCACCTGAGTAGCCCATGAAAGAACAGGAATCATAATTGCAGCAATTGCCAGAGCTATGGAAGCTCCTTCAAAAGCAGCCTTAATGTAATTCAATGGCTGGTCTGCAATGTTAAGTCCGAAAAAGTTCTGCATCTTTGAAATCTCAGCAGCTGTAGTATTAATAGTGTCTGAAAATCCGCTGAATTGATTCATAGATGCAAGATCCTTCCACTGAGAAGGAGACAATGCATAAAGGAAGTCAATCACAGAATCACTGGTAGCCTTACCATTATCCAATGCAAGCTGTACACGGGTCATTTTATTGTCTGTAATAAAATTCTGAATCAGATCTGTATATCCGCCTACGCCAATAATCTGATCGACAAGACCTGTAAATACAGTCTTTACGCTTCCAACATAACCCGGAATTTTGTAAATTACCTGCCATAATGCCATCAGGACAGGAAACTGAATTAACAGCTGAACACAGCTTCCGGTAGGTGAAACACCGTATTTCTGATATACAAGCTGAGTTTCTTCCTGCATTTTCTGCATGGATGCCTGGTCTTTTTTATCTTTGTATTTCTTCTGAATCTTCTGAAGCTCTGGCTGCATAACACTGCTTAACTTAGAGAACTTTTGCTGCTTAACCTGCAACGGTGTCATAAGCAAATAGATAATAATACTAAAGATAATAATACAAAGACCCAGGTTCTGAATACCCACCAGATCCAGGACTCTGTAAATTCCATCCATGATCCAGCCCATAATTGAAGCCAGCTGACCAATAATAGGAATACTGCTCTTCGTTAATAAAATCATATCCAAGTTTGTTTCCTCCTAGGCTTTAACTATTCAATTGTCAATGTTTTGCTGTATATAATTCCGGCTTACAATGTCATTTATTGTACTTTTATTGTAAAAATATTGTCTTATAAATCTATCATTGTAAAAAGAACACTTTACAGCACCTTTTATGGTACAGGGTCGTATCCACCATGTGAAAAAGGATTACAGCGCAGAATTCTCCACGCTGCAAGAAGCCCGCCCTTAAGCGCACCATATTTCTCGATTGCTTCTAAACCATATTGAGAACATGTGGGAATATAAGGACATTTTGTTCTCTTCATCGGCGATATATATTTCTGATAGAGACGAATCAATCTGATCATAATATTTTTAGGTTTCCATCTGTTCATAATATGACCCTCCCACGGAACGATCTGCAAGTACTACTGCTCTCCTGCCTGACCTGATCCGTTCTCTGATTCTTCTGAATGAACCTCAGCCTCACGGCGGATCTTCATTCTTCCTGCAAGGTGCATAAGTGCACTCTCGATCTCCTGGTAGGTCCTGTCCTTGGCATTTGGCCTTGCGACCACTACAATGTCCAGACCCTGACGAAATGATCTCTCATTCAGGCGATAGCTCTCTCTGATCAGTCTGGTGACTCTGTGGCGTACCACACTATTCCCTACTTTTTTGCTTACTGATATTCCCAGACGATTCTCCATGTGCCTGTCATGGTTCTCAAGCACATACATCACCAGATACCGATTTGCCTGTGATGTTCCCTTTCGGTATACTCTTTGGAAGTCGTTATTTTTCTTTAAGGAGTCTGAGTATTCCATCTGATTCTCCTTTTGCTTATTTTCATAATGCCGCACTCGCTTTATCTTAGCTGTATAAGGCGACATATTCTGATTATTTCTTTATAGAAGAAAAGACCACAGAAACTGCGGTCTTAACGGTCTTAAGCAGATAACTGCTTTCTTCCTTTTAATCTTCTGGCAGCTAATACTTTACGTCCGCCTTTTGTGCTCATACGAGCTCTGAAGCCATGGACTTTCGCTCTTGATCTTTTTTTCGGCTGAAATGTCATTTTCATAGGTAAAGCACCTCCTTTATCTATATGGAATTTAAAATTATTAACCTAATCAGAACATCATTTCAATTATATTCATAAATGCGTCCCTCGTCAAGCAAAAATTCTTGCAAAATTAAAATTTTTATATATTTTTAGTTATCCACTTATTTATCCACACTGTGCATAACTTGTCCTAATTTTGAGGTTTACGTAACATTATCCACATTTTGTGGATAACTTGTGGATAACCCGTGGATTTTCTGCAAAACTATCCACTTTTTAATGTTGATTTTTACGCATTTATTACAAAAAACAGCATCTTTCGAGGGGTTTCGACAGTGGATAGAGTTATGCACATAAATTTCAATTATTGAAACCTGTAAAACCATGTTATGGTAACCAGTTTAGTTATCAACCTTGTTATCCACATTTATCCACACACAAAATGTTGATAACTTTGCAGGTTATTCACAAGATATCCTCCTGGTTTTCCATGGGAATTTTTCATTATCCACTGTATTTTTCTTTAATTGTGGATGTATTGTGGACAATTCTACACGATTCTTCCTTTATTTTTTCTTTTTTTCCGCGTTCTGCTACATTTTTACCCTATCTCCTCAGGTCTTCCACCTTTATGTGGATTACTCTTCCATTTTTTCGTAAAAAATCCGGAAAATGTGCATAATTTTCTTATTTATATAAGAATTTCTCATTGCTAAAAAACGTGATTTATTATAATATATATAAGGATATTTATGTCCTTTAATGGCTTCTGTATCGGGGAAACCGATTATTTCCCTCGATATGTTTATAAATCAGATGTGTTACGGGAGGAAAACATGAGCACAGTAATAGAAAAATGGGATGAAATCCTGGAAATTGTGAAAAAGGAGCACGATCTTTCCGATGTTCGCTTCGATACCTGGCTGAAACCCCTGAAGGTTTTCGATGTAAGTGGAAACGTGGTTACCATTATCGCATCTGATCAGGTACGTTTAAGCTATATTAATAAGAATTATAAGCTGCCTCTGCAGGTTACAATAAGCGAAGTTACCGGAATGACGGATTGTGAAGTTAAATTTATCCTTCCAGAAGATGTTCCCACCAAGAAATCCACTTCCGAATCCACACCTGATCAGAATAACCGTTTTAAGGACAGATGCGAAGAAGCAAATCTGAACCCGAAATATACATTCAATACCTTTATTGTGGGCAGTAACAACAAGCTGGCACAGGCAGCAGCCCTGGCCGTAGCGGAATCTCCGGGAAATACCTACAATCCGCTGTTTATCTACGGTGGAGCAGGACTGGGCAAGACCCACCTTATGCATTCCATCGCCCACTTTATTATTGAAAATGATGATGACAGCAAGGTTCTCTATGTTACCAGCGAGGAATTTACCAATGAGCTAATCGAGACGATCCGTAACGGAAACAATACCGCTATGAGCAAATTCCGTGAGAAATACCGTAACATCGACGTCCTTCTTATTGATGATATTCAGTTTATTATAGGAAAAGAATCCACTCAGGAGGAATTTTTCCATACATTTAACAGTCTCTACAGTGCTAACAAGCAGATTATCATATCTTCCGATAAACCGCCGAAGGATATGGAGATTTTAGACGAGCGCTTCCGTTCGAGATTCGAATGGGGCCTGATCGTAGACATTACTTTACCGGATTACGAAACCCGAATGGCTATTCTTCATAAGAAGGAAGACATGGACGGCTACAACGTAAGCGAAGATGTTATCAAATATATTGCCAATAACATCAAATCCAACATTCGTGAGCTGGAAGGTGCCTTTAATAAAGTAGTTGCATATGCAAAGCTTGAGAAAAAAGAGGTAACTCTTGAGCTGGCCGAGCAGGCACTGAAGGATATCATCGCCCCCAATGAAACCAAACAGATTACCGCAGACTACATTATATCTATGGTAGCAGAGCATTATAATGTAAGCACTGCAGACCTTTGCGGAAATAAGAGAAGTTCCAAGATTGTTATGCCAAGGCAGGTTGCCATGTACCTTTGCCGCGAAATTCTGGCGATCCCGCTGAAAAATGTAGGACAGTATCTTGGAAATCGTGACCATACAACCGTTATGCACGGTGTTGAGAAGATTGAAAAGGAGCTCCAGACCAACGAACAGCTGCAGAGCACAATCGATACTTTAAAGAAAAAAATTAATCCACAAACTTAACACATTTTTTCCACATTTCATGTGTATAAGATGTTGATACTATGTGTATTAATGTGAATAACTTTTGCCTTAAAAATCGCGAATGTGGTTTTACACAGGTTATTCACACCCTAATCCAATAGTTTTACACGAAGTTATCCATATCCGAAACCCTTTTAATCACTGGGCGGAAGGGAGTTTTTCACATATTCACACCCCCTACGGCGGATACTGCGGATATCTTCTTAAATATATTTAATGAAAAACCCATTTTCTCCAGAAAGGAAGTTATACACATTATGAAAATCATTTGCTCCAAAACAAACCTGTTGAAGAGCGTCAGCATTTCATTAAAAGCTGTACCCTCCAAAACAACAATGCCAATTCTGGAATGTATTCTGATTGATGCAACTGCTAACCAGATCAAGTTTACAACCAATGACATGGAACTTGGAATCGAAACAATTGTTGAAGGTTCTATAGAAGAAAAAGGTATGGTTGCTCTGAATGCAAAGATCTTTTATGAGATTATCCGCAGACTTCCAGACAACGATGTTACCATCAAAACAGATGATAAATACACTGCAACCATCACTTGTGAGAAAGCAAAATTCAATATTCCAGGAAAATCTGGTGAAGATTTCGCATATTTACCGATGATTGAGCGAGATGACCCATTAACTATCTCTCAATATACATTAAAGAATATGATTTATCAGACAATATTCTCAATTGCAGTCAACGATAACAACAAATTAATGACTGGTGAGCTGTTTGAAATTAAGAACAATTGTCTGAAAATTGTTTCCCTGGATGGACACCGTATTGCGATCCGCAAAATGCCTCTCAAGAAAGACTATTCTGACCGCAAAGTTGTGGTTCCTGGCAAGACTCTGAACGAGATCAGCAAGATTTTATCCGGAGAAATGGATGATGTGGTAAGTATTTACTTTACAAATAACCATATTTTATTCGAATTTGACCAGACAATGGTAGTTTCCCGTCTGATCGAGGGCGAATATTTCCGTATTGACCAGATGCTTTCCAGTGATTATGAGACCAAGCTTTCCATAAACAAAAAGGAATTTCTGGATTGTATCGATCGTGCCACACTTCTTGTAAGAGAGGGAGACAAGAAACCAATCATTATTCATATCACAGATAACAATATGGAGCTGAAGATTGATTCCGCTATGGGTTCCATGAATGAGGACATTGATATTGAGAAAGAGGGAAAAGATATCCTGATTGGATTTAATCCCAAGTTCCTGATCGATGCCCTTAAGGTTATTGATGATGAAATGATCGACATTTATCTGGTAAACCCGAAGGCACCGTGCTTTATCAGAGATGAAGAGGAAACTTACACATATCTAATCTTACCAGTTAATATAAATCAGAACCAGGCAAGATAAAGCTGGCTTTTGGTAAGACAGGAAAGGCTGCCGAAAGGGCAGCAGGAGGTATATTTTTGGAAATCAGAATCAGAGATGAATTTATCAAGCTGGGCCAGGCACTGAAACTGGCTGACCTTGTTTCCGATGGTGTTGAAGCCAAATATGTGATTAACGACGGGCTTGTGAAAGTAAACGGAGAAGTGGACACCAGAAGAGGCCGCAAGGTTTATGGCGGTGACGTTATTTCCTATAACGGCCAGGATGTGAAGGTTCTGTCAGGAAACGAGTAATATGGCTTATATTGAATCCATAAAATTAAGCAATTTTCGAAACTATGAGTCATTGGAGCTTTCTTTTGACAAAGGAACGAATATTTTCTACGGGGACAATGCCCAGGGAAAAACAAACATTCTGGAATCTGTCTATCTTTGCGGGACGAGCAAATCCCACAAAGGAAGCAAGGATAAAGAAATTATTCGGTTTGACCAGGAGGAATCCCATATCCGGATGATGGTAGGAAAGGATTCCATGACCTACAAGATCGACATGCACCTTCGGAAAAATAAAGCCAAAGGTGTGGCAATCAACGGACTTCCCATCAAGAAGGCCAGGGAACTGCTGGGAGTGGTGAACCTGGTTTTCTTTTCCCCGGAGGATCTGAACATTATCAAAAACGGACCGGGAGAGCGAAGAAGGTTTATGGATGCAGAGCTTTGCCAGCTGGATAAGCTGTATCTCACGGATCTTGCAGACTACAACCACGTTCTGAATCAGAGAAATAAGCTTCTGAAGGACATGTACAGGCAGCCAGAACTTGGTTCCACTTTGGATGTATGGGACATGCAGCTGGTTACCTATGGACGGAAAATTATTGAAAAAAGAAGAGAATTCGTGGAAGCGCTGAATGAGATCATCAGGGAAATTCACCGGAATCTTACTGGCGGCATTGAGAATATAGAAGTGATCTATGAGCCAAGTGTGGAGAGTGAAGAGCTGGAGCAGAGTCTCTGGCGGAACCGTGACCGGGATCTTCGGATGAAAATGACATCTTCGGGACCGCACAGGGATGACCTGATGGTTTCGGTAAATGGAATTGATATCCGCAAGTATGGCTCACAGGGGCAGCAGAGGACGGCTGCGCTTTCCCTGAAGCTTTCGGAGATTTATCTGGTGGAGAAGATCGTTCACGACAAACCGGTACTGCTTCTGGATGATGTGCTTTCCGAGCTGGACAGCAGCAGGCAGAATTATCTTCTTGAAAGCATACACGATATCCAGACCATGATCACATGCACTGGCCTGGATGATTTTATCAGTCATCAGTTTCAGATCAATAAAGTTTTTCATGTTGTGGCGGGACAGGTTTATTTGCCGCATAAATAAGCTTGCGAAGTAGAATAGGTTATGCTAAACTTGCAGTAACTATGGAAAGTTGGTGAAAATTTTGGATAAAGAAGAATTTCGGGTTAAACTTGAAGAGATTAACCATTTAGTAGAACAGAAAGATTATAAAGGCGCTATGAATGTAGTCGACAGCATTGACTGGCGCCGGGTAAAAAATGTTCGGACACTTTGTGTGGTTGGTGAGATTTACGCAGCCAATAAGCGCTATGAGGACAGTAAGGAAATTTTCCTCCTTGCTTATCACAGAGCTTCTATTGGCAAGAATATTCTTTATCGCCTGGTAGAGGTTTCACTGAAAATGGGAGATGTTTCCGATGCGGTGGAATACTATGAGGAGTATAGAGAGGTTGCGCCGAATGACAATACCCAGTACATTCTGAAGTACAAAATTTTGAGAGAGAAGAAAGCACCTCTCGCAGAGCAGATCAAGGTTCTGGAGGACTATAAGGAGAAGGAATTTACCGAGAAATGGTCCTATGAGCTTGCCAAACTGTATTATCAGGACGGAGACAAAGAGAAATGTCTTGAGCTTTGCAATGAGATCATCCTCTGGTTTAATGAAGGCAGCTATGTTATGAAAGCCATGGACCTGAAGCAGCGTATGGGTGCCCTTAAGGGTGAAGAGAAAGAGCGCTATGAGCAGCAGTTTGTGCCCAAGCTTCTGAAGCCTGAGGATGTGGACAGCATCAAGGTAGAGGCAGAAGAAAAGTCTGCTGAGCCTCAGACTAAATCAGGTGAGCAGGAAATCGAGAGCATTCAGATCAAGTCTGAAGAGCTGGATGAGGTGGAGAGTCTCCAGGATAAGATTTCCAAAGGTCTTCGCGATATTTTCGGAAGCCGCAAGATGGAAGAGACAGAAGACAGCATGGCTTCTTCTGTGACAAGCGAAGAAGTTCAGGAAGAAATGCTCCGTGATCCAGCAACTGAGAAAGAGTACGCAAGCGTACCGGAGCTTGAGCCGGAGACCGGAAAGGTGAAAGAAGAGAAAAAGGTTGAAGTTGAGGAGAATCCAGCAGAGCAGGATTCTGAGGCTGATGCCGACAGCAGTGCAGATGAGGCTGCGGAAGGTGAAAGTGTTGAAGAGCCTGAGACTACTGAGGATACAGAAGAAGCTGTAGAGGAAGTTGCTGAAGCAGAAACAGATGCTGAAGAAACTGCAGAAGAATCGGTTGAAGCAGAGCAGGACACCACAGAAACAGAAGAGGAGTCCCAGGAGGCAGCACCTCTGAAAATGCCGACCCTGAATATTCCGGAATCCATGAAGAATATGAATCCGGATGAAGTGGAAATTCCAAAGGCACCTGCACAGAATAATCTTTTTGGCGATGACTCTGAAGAAAAAGAGGAAGCAGCGGAAGAAGAGAAGCCGGAAGCTGATCTGAAGGATTTCAATCTTGAGGATACCATCCTTGCTGCTGCATCCGCACAGGGAATTGAGATTCCGGACGAGCATCCGGATGAAGCAAAAATAGAGGAAGAGAACGAGGAAATTGCAGAGGCTGCAAAAGAAGTTCCGAAGAAATCCCATAAGAAGAAAAAACCTGTTGTACAGCTTGAAGAAGAGGAATTTTTAAGTGAGGAAGATCTTCAGGCAGCAGAGGATGAATTCATGAACGGACCAGCTGGACGCAGAAATGCAGATGAAGCTATGTCTGAGGACGAGTTCATTGCCAATATGCTTAAGGAAAGCATGGGACAGGATGAAGACGAAGTTCCCAATATTGCAGCCGTAGAGGATGCGAAAGAAGTGGATGATGATTCTGAAGACGATGAGTATGACGAGGATTCCGAATACGAGTCTGAAGATGAGGAAGAAGAAGCTGAGAAGGCACCTCTTAGTGAGGAAGAGGAACTGGAGCAGTTCATCGATTCCATCCAGCCGAAGAAGAAAAATAATCCGTCAGATATTATTCCGAGGGAGAAAACTCTTACAGATGATGAGAAGAAGCTGTTTACATACTTTGTAAAGGTTCCGGGAATGAAGGAACAGCTGATCAGTGCACTTTGCGATGTGCAGATGGCAGCAGCTGACAAGACCTCCAAGACTGGAAACGTCATTGTTATGGGCGGCAAGGAGACAGGTAAGACCAGACTGATCGCAAGCCTGATTCCGGCAATCTGTAAAGAACTGAATCTGCCGGCATCCAAGGTGGCATATGTATTTGCAGACCAGCTGAACGATATGGAGATTGCGAAAGTAGTGAATAAGCTTCGCGGCGGTTTCCTGGTTATTGAGAATGCCAACCAGCTTACTGCAGAGACAGTGGAGGTTCTGGATAAAGCTATGGAGTTCCGTACAGACGGACTTACTGTGATCATTGAGGATGAGAAGATCGGAATGCGCAAGCTGATTGCCAGATTCCCGAAATTTGCGAAGAAATTCACGTCCATGATCAACATTCCGGTATTTACCAATGACGAGCTTGTAAACTTCGCAAGAGTTTATACGAAAGAAAATGGATTTAAGATCGATCAGATGGGAATGCTTGCATTGTATAATCTGATTGGTGTGAACCAGAAGGAAGACCAGCCAATGAACATCGGTGCAGTGAAGGAAATGCTTGACACTGCAATGGCGAAATCTCAGGGCGGACTTCTGAAGTTCAACAAGAAAAAGAGAGTGGACCGTGATGGATTTACGGTTCTCTATGAGAAAGATTTTGCGAAATAAATAATGACAGAGCAGTGGTGCTTAACCGCTGACAATATTTTAAAGAAAGAGGAAATGAACATGACCAGACCTTATTTAGGAAACCCGAAGTATACCATTGAAGTCCTTCAAAAGTATAATTTTGCTTTCCAGAAAAGGTTTGGTCAGAATTTTCTTATTGATACTCACGTTCTGGAAAAAATTATCAATGCTTCCCAGATTACCAAGGATGATTTCGTTCTGGAAATTGGACCTGGTATTGGAACTATGACCCAGTATCTGGCGGAGGCCGCCAGGGAAGTTGTGGCTGTGGAGATTGATAAAACATTGATTCCTATTCTGGAGAATGACACGCTTAAGGACTGGGATAATGTGACTGTGATCAATGAGGATATCCTGAAAGTGGATATTGCGGCGCTGGCGCAGGAGAAAAACGGCGGAAAGCCCATCAAGGTTGTTGCGAATCTTCCGTACTACATTACCACACCGATCATCATGGGACTTTTTGAGAATCATGTCCCCATTTCTTCTATCACCATTATGGTGCAGAAGGAAGTTGCGGACAGAATGCAGGTTGGACCAGGAACGAAGGATTATGGCGCATTGTCGCTGGCTGTACAGTATTATGCGAAGCCCCAGATTATTGCCAATGTTCCGCCGAACTGTTTTATGCCAAGACCAAAGGTGGGAAGCGCTGTGATCCAGCTGGTGCGCTATGAGGAGCCGCCGGTACAGGTGGAGAATGAGAAGCTGATGTTCAGGCTGATTCGTGCATCCTTTAACCAGCGACGCAAGACACTGATAAATGGGCTGAAGAATTCACAGGAGCTGGATTTTTCCAAAGAAGAGATTGAGAAAGCTATGGCTGAGACCGGAATTCCGGCAAACGTAAGGGGCGAGGCTCTTACATTGAAGGAGTTTGCGGATCTGGCGAATGCGTTTCATAAATTAAGATAAGAAGGAAGGTAAGAACGGGGCTTTGGCCCCGTTCTTAATATCTGCGGATTGCTACGCAGTTTAGCTGCTCCCGCAATCCTACAAACATTCAGAATCCGCTGATTTACTGCGTAAATCGCTACTTCTTCATGTTTGTGGGTTCCAAGTTTAAAAGCGTTACCATGCAAACACGCTCTAACGCTTTTAAGTTTGGAACCCTGATATTACAAATAAAAATCACCCGGTGGCTAGACGGGTGATTTTTATTTTGTCTCAAATATATTTTTTAAAAGGAAGGAGAGTCAATCACTTCTAAGTGACTGACATATGAAAAAGAAATTTTATAAAAATAATGTTGGCTGTTATTATTTTTATGATGTTAGTATATCGGGAAAGTTTGAAAGAATCGTGTTTATCTTATGAAAAATTAGTGAACGAAATTGAAAAGATTTGTAACCGCTGGAAAAAAGCCCCTTTTTTGAGCATTAGTTATAAAAATATTATGAAGTTTTTAGATGCATTTTACAAATTCAAAAGAGGAATGTAGTATAATAGGCTGGAATCTGGAAGAGAATGAGGTGTGTATATTTGAATGGTTTTGGGACGAAACAGGACAAATATACCAGATATGAAGAGGTATCAGCTCATTTGTGACCAGTTTCAGGTAATTTGTGAACGAAACGTTAATCAGGAGGTAACTATCATGATAAAAATGAAAAAATCAGCAGCACTTATTCTTGCAGGAGTTCTTGCATGTTCCGCACCAATGCCGGTTATGGCATCAACAGACACTGAAGTGGTAGAGAGTCTTCTTGACAGCGGAATTGATTTTCTTGCTTCCGATCCCCAGAAGGCAGTTGATATTATTATGTATGCCAAGGATCTTGTTGACCAGCAAAATATTACAGATGACCAGGTAAGAAGTGCCATCACTCAGGCAGCAGACCATTTCAGTGTAACCTTATCCGATTCCTAGGCAGATTCTCTTGTTTCCGTTGTACGCAAGGTTCTGGATGCACAGATCAATGAGGATGCACTGAGAAGTGATGTAAATTCTGTGTACAACAAACTGAAAGATATGGGTGTGACAAAGGATGATGCCAAAGGTCTTGTGGCAAAACTAATTGATTTTGTAAAAGGATTGTTTGAATAAAAATAAGAAAATGTGCAAAATGTATAGCTTTATCAAACTAAAGCGTGAAACGTGATGTGTTATTTTTATAAAAATAGAGGAAAACGAAAAGATAAATTGTGCAAATAAACCAAAAGTTCATTAATAGTTCATATTTTGTTCATAAGTATCTGATACTATATAATCAGTTCGAAAGAACACACACAGAAGACGTTGTAATGACACCATTACACATAAAATTTTTTCATAATAATCGCCCCGGCAGCCACTGTCGGGGCACTCCTCGTTTTATACGGGGATTTTTTTATTTGCAAGGAAATATTGGTGTGCTATAATGAAGCCAAAAACATGGGCGTAGCACATGTTTTTGGCGCTACGCAAACGGAGCGCAGCGGAATTCGCGGTTTCCGTCGGGCAAAGCACATAGTTTCGCGAATCCCGCGGTTTTTCCAAATTAGGAAAGGAGTCATAGGTCATGGCAGAGACAATGAAAGATTACGAAGCTGAACTGGAAGCTTCTTTTAAGAAAATTGAAGAAGGCGACATTCTTACAGGAACAGTTGTGAGTGTAGATGATAAAGAAATTATTGTAGATTTGAAATATTATGCAGAAGGAATCATCCCGATAGAGGATTACAGCAGAGAACCTGGATTTAACGTAAAAGAAGAGGTACATCCAGGAGATGAAGTTTCCGCAACAGTAGTAAGAAAAGATGACGGAAACGGCAACATCCTTTTATCCAAAGTAGAGGCAACAGATGTTCTCGCATGGGATAAATTAAAAGAAATGAAAGCTTCCGGCGAAGTTCTTGACGTAGTTGTAAAAGGCGTTGTAAACGGCGGCGCAGTTGTCTATGTAGAAGGCGTGCGCGGCTTTATCCCTGCATCCAAGCTTGCCTTAAGCTATGTAGAAGATACCAACGAATACCTGAACAAACATATCCAGGTTCAGGTAATTGACGTAGATAAAGAGGACAAGAAGCTGATTCTTTCAGCCAAAGAAATCCTCAGAGAGAAAGCAGAAGAGGAAAGAAAGAATAAAATTTCCAATATCCAGCCAGGCTTTGTAACAGAAGGAACAGTAGAAAGCCTTCAGCCATACGGTGCATTTGTAGACCTTGGAAACGGCGTATCCGGACTGGTACATATTTCCCAGATCTGCGAGAAGAGAATCCGCAAACCATCTGAAGTACTTGCTGTAGGAGACAAAGTAAAGGTAAAGGTTACTGCAGTAAAAGACGGCAAGCTGAGCCTGAGCATCAAGGAAGCAACCGATATGATGGCAAAAGAAGTGGAAGAAGAGGAAATCGAAATTCCACAGTCAGGAGAAGAAGCAACCACATCCCTGGGCTCATTATTTGCAAACATTAAGCTGAACTAACAGAAGGAAGAATGTGAATGAAGAATCAGAAAGTATTTGTAATGGGACACAAAAATCCGGATACAGATTCCATCTGCTCCGCGATTGCTTATGCTGATATCAAGAACAGAACCACTCAGACCAAGCGCTACATTCCAAGACGCGCAGGCCAGATCAATGAGGAGACCCAGTATGTGCTGAACCGTTTTGGCGTGCAGCCGCCAGCCTATCTGGGAAACATTGGAACGCAGGTAAAGGATATGGACATTCGTCCGAAGCCGGATGCAGACCGCACCATGTCCCTGAAAAATGCCTGGGATATGATGCAGAACAAGGGAATTGTTACCCTTCCTATCTGCAACAGTGATGATGAACTGGAGGGAATCGTAACCATCGGAGATATTGCCGATATTTATATGGATACCAAGGACAGCTATCTTCTTGCCAACGCCAGAACCCAGTACAACAAGATCAAGGATACCCTTGACGGTGAGATTGTAGAAGGAAACGGACACGGTTATTTTACCAAAGGAAAAATCCTCATCGGAACCGCAGATCCGGAGATGATGAAGAAATACATCGAAGAAAACGATATGGTTATTCTTGGAAACCGTGAAGAAGATCAGCTAAAAGCAATTGAGATGAACGTAAGCTGCATTATTGTGGGAATGAATATCCAGGTAAGTGAGAAGGTAATTCAGAAAGCACATGAGAGGCAGATCGTTATTATTACATCCCCATATGACACTTACACGATTGCCCGAATGATCAACCAGAGTATTCCGGTAAATTACGTGATGAAAAAAGATAATCTGGTTACTTTCAGCACGGAGGATTTCACTGATGATATTCAGGATGTTATGATCAAGCACCGTCACCGTGCTTTCCCGGTTATCAATAAAAGGGGAAAATGCGTGGGAACCATTTCCAGACGAAATTTCCTGGATATGCACAAGAAGCAGGTCATTCTTGTAGATCACAATGAGAAAGACCAGGCTGTTGACAATATTGAGAAAGCAGAAATTCTTGAGATCATCGATCATCATAAGCTTGGTTCTCTTGAAACCATGAAGCCTATCAACTTCAGAAATGAGCCGGTAGGCTGTACAGCGACAATCCTTTACCGGATTTATGACGAGCAGAGACTGGAAATTCCGCCTAAGATCGCGGGACTTCTTTGCGCTGCTATTATTTCTGACACCTTAATGTTCCGTTCTCCGACCTGTACACAGCAGGATAAGATTGCAGCAAGCGCCCTTGCCCTTATTGCAGATATCAAGATTGAAGAGTTTGCAAGAGAAATGTTCAAGGCAGGAAGCAATCTGAAGGATAAGGCACCTGAGGAAATTTTCTATCAGGATTACAAGAAATTTATTGCAGAGGGAAATGTGGCATTTGGTGTTGGCCAGATCAGCTCCATGGACGAGGAAGAGCTTCAGGAAATCAAAGCCCGCCTGAAACCGTTTATGGTAAGCGAGTGCGGCCGTCATGGAATTTCCCGTGTTTACTTTATGTTAACCAATATTATGGACGAGTCCTCCGATGTAATTTATTACGGAGAGGGCAGCGAGGAGATGGGAAAAATTGCGTTCCAGCAGGAGCCTGAAGATGAATGCTTCCACCTCAAGGGCGTAGTTTCCCGTAAGAAGCAGATGATTCCGGCTATGATGGAGGCTGCTCAGGTCATGGCAAATGATTTCAACTAATGCCCATTTATTTCACATAAAAGAGGAGTAGAAATATGGCAAAACAGACCTGGAAACCAGGCAATATGCTTTATCCCCTTCCAGCTGTGATGGTCAGCGTTACAGACGGAGAGGGCAACGATAATATCATAACGGTGGCGTGGGCTGGTACTGTGTGCACTAACCCGCCAATGGTAAGCATTTCCGTTCGTCCCAGCAGATTTTCCTACGACATGATCTGCAAGACGAAGGAATTTGTCCTGAACCTTACCACAGAGGAGCTGGCATACGCTACCGATTACTGCGGTGTGCGCTCCGGCAGAGATGTAGACAAATTCCAGGAGCTTCATCTTACCAAAGAAAAGGCAGATCATGTGAAAGCACCAATGATCGGAGAGTCACCTGTAAATATCGAATGCAAGGTGAAAAAGATTGAGAAGCTTGGTTCCCATCACATGTTTCTTGCTGAGGTTGTGGCAGTGCATGCGGATGAAGCCTACATGGATAAAAACAATAAATTCCAGCTGAATCAATCCAAACTGATGGTGTATTCCCATGGAGAATATCTGGGCCTTGGCAAAAAGCTGGGCACGTTCGGATACAGCGTAAAGAAGGGGAAAAAACGCGCAAAAACCCGAAATAGGTAACAATTTCTTAATGGGATTGCAATAATGTTTATTCTGTGTTATTATTAAAGGGAATATCGAATGAAAATAAATAATATTACATTAATTGGAATGCCCGGTGCAGGTAAAAGCACTCTGGGCGTTGTTCTTGCGAAAATACTTGGATATGAATTTTTAGATTCAGATCTTTTAATACAAAAAGAAGAAAAAAGACGTCTTTATCAGATCATTGATGAAGAAGGCGAAGAAGGTTTCAAGGCCATCGAGAACCGTGTAAATGCGTCTATAGAAACGGAAGACACTGTAATTGCTACCGGAGGAAGCGTGGTATACTGCAGTGAAGCGATGGAGCATTTGAAATCAATTGGAAAAGTAGTGTATCTCAGACTTTCCTTGGAGTCTCTTGAGAAAAGACTTGGAAATCTTAAGAAAAGAGGCGTACTTTTGAAGGAAGGGCAGACTCTTAAGAGTCTGTATGAAGAGCGTGTTCCCTTATACGAGAAGTATGCAGACATTGTGGTAGATGAAGAGGGGAAAGATTTGGAAGCAAGTCTGCAGGCACTTTTGGAAACACTACAGAAAGAAATAAATAAGTAACTTGGCAGGCTGCTGTTTATGGTGGTCTGTTTGAACTGTAGACAGAGGAGAGCCAGGAGCTCGTGGAGTAAGAATAATAGAGGTGTGTTATGGAACAGTATGTGATTAAAGGTGGAAATCCGCTTGTAGGTGAAGTGGAGATAGCAGGTGCGAAGAATGCTGCCCTTGCTATTTTATCAGCAGCTATCATGACGGATGAGACCATCCTGATCGAGAATCTGCCTGACGTTAGAGACATCAATGTTTTACTTGAAGCAATTGCAGGAATCGGTGCACAGGTTGACCGAATTGACAAGTCAACAGTTAAGATCAATGGTTCTACCATTGGGGATGTAAGTGTAGATTATGAGTACATTAAGAAGATTCGTGCATCATACTATCTTCTTGGTGCTTTGCTTGGCAAATATAAAAGAGCGGAAGTTCCGCTTCCAGGCGGATGCAATATTGGAAGCCGTCCAATCGACCAGCATCTGAAAGGATTCAGAGCCCTTGGTGCCAAGGTGGATATTCTTCACGGCGCAATTGTTGCAGAGGCAGCAAATCTTCATGGCAGCCATATTTTCCTTGATGTGGTTTCCGTTGGAGCGACGATTAACATTATGATGGCAGCATCCCTGGCACCAGGCCGCACGATTATTGAGAATGCAGCCAGAGAGCCTCACGTTGTAGACGTTGCCAATTTCCTGAACAGCATGGGTGCCAATATTAAGGGTGCAGGTACAGATGTGATCCGTATCAAAGGTGTGGAGAAGCTTCACCGTACCGAATATTCCATTATTCCGGATCAGATCGAGGCTGGAACTTTTATGTTCGCGGCAGCAGCTACTGGCGGAGATGTGACTGTAAGAAACGTGATCCCGAAGCATCTTGAGGCTACCACAGCCAAGCTTGAGGAGATTGGATGCGAGGTACAGGAGTTTGATGATGCAGTACGTGTACGCGCTGTGAACAGACTTCATCGTACTCATGTGAAGACTCTTCCATATCCGGGATATCCTACAGATATGCAGCCCCAGATTGCAGTGACACTGGCACTTGCAGAAGGCACCAGTATTGTAACAGAGAGTATTTTTGAGAATCGTTTCAAATATGCAGACGAGCTTTCCAGAATGGGTGCATGCATTAAGGTTGAGGGTAATTCCGCAATCATTGATGGTGTGGAGAAGCTGACAGGTGCAAGAGTAAGCGCACCGGATCTTCGTGCAGGAGCAGCCCTTGTAATTGCAGGCCTTGCAGCCGAGGGAATCACCATTGTGGATGATATTGTTTATATTCAGCGTGGATATGAGAATTTTGAGGAGAAGCTCCGCAGCCTGGGTGCTGAGATCGAGCGCGTTTCCAGCGAGAAAGAGATCCAGAAATTCCGTCTTCGCGTAGGTTGATAGGAATTTATAAGGGATTTGTTACAAAATAGTCAAATCCTCTTAAATGTCTATTGACATTTATAAGCAATCAGTATATTGTATTGCTTGCAACAGGAAAACTGAAGAATAGCCTTTTATTCAGAGTGGTGGAGATACATAGGATCTATGAAGCCACGGCAACCCCTTGAAGAAGAGGAAGGTGCCAACCTGAGCGAGTAATCGAACAATAAGAGGATTGTTTATATAAACGTCATTTATAAGACAGTCCGCTTGTCCGGGCTGTTCTTTTTTTGCGGGAAATGCAAATCCCGTCCAACGAAGAAAGGAAAAAATAAGAAATGGAAAATAAGGAGAAAATTTTATTTACATCCGAGTCTGTAACTGAAGGTCATCCGGACAAAATCTGTGATGCGATTTCCGATGCTATTCTGGATGCACTGATTGCACAGGATCCAATGAGCCGTGTAGCCTGCGAGACTGCTACCACTACAGGTCTTGTTCTGGTTATGGGAGAGATCACTTCCAAAGCAAACATTGACATTCAGTCTATCGTAAGAGAAACAATCCGTGAAATTGGTTACACCCGTGGAAAATTCGGATTTGATGCAGATACCTGCGCAGTTATCACAGCACTGGACAAGCAGTCCACAGATATTGCAATGGGTGTTGATAAAGCACTTGAGCAGAAGGAAAACCAGATGGATGAGGACGAGCTTGATTCTATCGGAGCTGGCGACCAGGGCATCCAGTTTGGTTATGCTTCCAATGAGACAGAAGAGTACATGCCATATGCAATCAACATGGCACATAAGCTTGCACGTCAGCTGACTAAGGTTCGTAAAGACGGCACTCTGAAATACTTAAGACCAGATGGAAAAACACAGGTAACTGTAGAGTATGATGAGAATGGCAAGCCATTCCGTATTGATGCAGTTGTATGCTCTACCCAGCATGATCCGGATGTAACGCAGGAGCAGATCCATGCAGACATCAAAAAATATGTATTCGATGAGATCATTCCAGCTGATATGGTAGATGAGGATACCAAGTACTTTATCAATCCTACCGGACGTTTCGTAATCGGAGGACCAAACGGAGACAGCGGTCTGACAGGACGTAAGATTATCGTTGATACTTATGGCGGAACAGGTCGTCACGGCGGCGGAGCTTTCTCCGGAAAAGACTGCACAAAGGTTGACCGTTCTGCGGCTTATGCAGCACGTTATGTTGCAAAGAACATTGTCGCAGCAGGACTTGCTGACAAGTGCGAGATCCAGCTTTCCTATGCAATCGGTGTTGCACACCCAACATCTGTTCATGTAGAGACATTTGGAACTGGTAAAGTATCTGATTCCAAACTGGTAGAGATCATTCGTGAGAACTTTGATCTTCGTCCGGCTGGAATTATCAAGATGCTTGATCTTCGCCGTCCGATCTACAAACAGACTTCTGCTTACGGACACTTTGGCCGTACAGATGTAGACCTTCCATGGGAGCACCTGGACAAGGTTGAGAATCTGAAAAAATATCTTGCTTAATTTATCAGGGGCTGCAGCTATTGCTGCGCCGTGCAAGTGAGAAATTTGTTATCCATAATAGCCTGGGAGAGACTTGAGAGAGTTTTTTCCAGGCTTTTTTGTTGTAAAAAATAATTCTACGTTTGTAGAAAAAACTCTTGACATTTTATTTCTACAGTTGTAGTATATAACCATCTTCTACAAAAGTAGAATGATAACAGGAGGAAACGCGTATGAAAAGGAGAAATTTATTAACAACAATTATGGCAGCTGTTATGGCTGTAGTTATGATAAATACTGCGGCAGGATGCGGAGAGACCAGCGGTCAGACCACAGCACCTGCAGCATCCAGTCGGAGTGCTTCTAAGAGTGAATCTGGCACTGCGCAGAAGAGTGAGGCGAAATCCAGGACGAATAATGTGCCAAGCTCTGCTGCAGCAAAAGCCGCTTTCACTGATAAAAATTCCAGTGAAAATATCCAGAAAACGACTTCCTTTAAGCTTTATATCACTTCGAAGGATGGCGTGAATGTGAGACAGAAGCCATCTACCAGTGCGGACTCTCTTGGTCTTGGGGATTATGGAAGCTCCTATACCTGTGAAGGCTCTGTTATGGGGGAGGACGGTTCATCCTGGTATCAGATCAGTTATCTGGGTCAGACTGGGTATGTGGCAACTGCATATGCATCAAAGAATGATCCTTTTGGCAGCAGCTCTGAGAAAAAGGACACATCCGCCGGTTCCGCTGCTTCTAATTCCGGAAATACAGCAGGAACTGCTGACGAGGATGACCCGGATGGGGAAGCTTATCTGAATCTGCGGACCATATATCTGACTTCAGAAGATGGAACCGTGGTGGCAATTAAAGAGCAGACCAACGGCGATTATGCATACCGCGATGACAGCGGCGTTGGCTATGTTGCCATTGATGAGGATACCCAGTGGAAGGATCAGTACGGAAATACCTATTCTGTTTTGAATGATGAAACACATCGTTTTGGAATTGTAATGGAACAACATACCATTACATCATCTGACGGCACGACGGTTACCGTTACCGAAAAAGCAGATGGCGAATATCACTACCGTGATGACAATGGAACTGGTTATACCGACAATGGCGATGGAACCTGGACCGACGAAAATGGAAATTCTTATACGGAGTAATTGAATATACAAGTTAGCCCTTTACAGGGAAATTCCCCTTTATAAAAACTGTCCTTCTTGCGGGCAGTTTTTTTCTTGCCTGGAATGTGCTTTACGCCGGTCCATTTTTTTAATAGAAAATTTAGAGATGGAAATGCAGCTTTATGCTATAATTCTAATATGATGCCGGGAAAAGCTGACTTTTATATATTGTGATGGCGTCGGCTGGCAATATGTCCGCTTGGCCCGGAGATTATGACAGACAAAAAGAGGAGAAAGCTGCTATGAAGCTGAAAACAAGAATTATTCTGGGATTCACCATGATTATTCTGATGCCGCTGCTCTTATTCGCTGCTACCCTATATGGCTTCAGCCAGTCACAGAAAACGCAGGTTCAGACGGAAAGTGACGGCACAGTCTATGATATTTCCATAACAGATTCAGCAGACAGCCAGGGCAGGGTGCATGTGATGGCCAAGGACCTTTTTATCAGTGCATTTATTATTCTGATTTCTGTTGCGCTTGTGGTTGGTCTGTGGGTGTACCGAAGCATTGCCGTACCGCTGGTGAAACTAAAAAAAGCGACGCAGAATATCAAAGAGGGAAATCTTGACTTCGTCCTGGATGTGGAAGGAAATGATGAATTTTCAGAGCTATGCCAGGATTTTGAGGAGATGCGCCGCCGTCTGAAGGAATCCACAGAAGAGAAAAACCTCATTGAAAAAGAGAATAAAGAACTGATCAGTAATATTTCCCATGATCTGAAGACCCCCATCACAGCGGTAAAAGGCTATATAGAGGGAATCATGGACGGAGTTGCAGACACACCGGAGAAAATGGACCGTTATGTGCGCACCATCTATAATAAGACCAACGAGATGGACCACCTGATCAACGAACTGACCTTTTATTCTAAAATTGATACCAACCGCATTCCCTATACCTTCGGTAAGCTGAATGTAGAGGATTATTTTGCAGACTGCGCAGAAGAAGTAGGACTGGAACTGGAAACCCGGGGAATCGAACTGGTATATGCCAATTATGTGGAAAAGGACGTTATGGTAATCGCTGATGGAGAACAGATCCGGCGAGTTATACATAATATTATCAGCAATGCTATAAAATACATGGATAAGCCAAAGGGAATTATCCAGATTCGAATTAAGGATGTGGGCGATTTCATCCAGATTGAGATCGAAGACAATGGAAAGGGAATCGGGCCGAAGGACCTGCCTTATATTTTTGACCGTTTTTACCGCACGGATGTTTCCAGAAATTCTTCCAAGGGCGGAAGCGGAATCGGTCTTTCCATTGTGAAGAAGATTCTGGAAGATCACGGCGGCAAGGTCTGGGCCACAAGCCGGCTTGGAATCGGCACTATTATGTATTTTGTACTTAGAAAATACCAGGAGGTACCAATGAAATGAGCAGAATACTGATCATAGAAGATGAAGAAGCAATTGCGGAGCTTGAGAAAGATTATCTGGAGCTTTCCGGATTTGAGGTGGTTATTTCCAACAGAGGAGACCTGGGGCTTGAGAAAGCATTGAACGAGGATTTTGATCTGATCATTCTGGATCTGATGCTGCCTGAGGTGGATGGATTTGAAATCTGCCGTCAGGTAAGGGAAGCTAAGAATACTCCGATCATTATGGTCTCCGCCAAGAAGGATGACATTGATAAGATTCGCGGATTGGGACTTGGAGCAGATGATTATATGACCAAGCCTTTTAGCCCAAGTGAGCTTGTGGCGAGAGTAAAGGCACATATGGACCGCTATAACCGTCTGATCGGTTCCACGGTACAGAAGAATGACACGATTGAGATTCGCGGAATTAAGATTGATAAAACTGCCCGCCGTGTGTGGGTGAATGGGGAAGAGACTACTTTCACCACTAAGGAATTTGATCTCCTTACATTCCTGGCGGAGAATCCAAACCGGGTATTTACCAAGGAAGAGCTTTTCCGTGAAATCTGGGATATGGAGTCTGTGGGAGACATTGCCACCGTTACCGTCCATATCAAGAAAATCCGTGAGAAAATCGAATATAACAATGCGAAGCCGCAGTACATTGAAACAATATGGGGAGTTGGATACCGATTTAAAATGTAAAGTCCTGAAATTACAGGCAGACAGAGAGGTAAAATGGAAAGACTGTATAAAGAACTGGAGAACTACGGCAACTCAGATTTTTATCCGTTTCACATGCCTGGACATAAGAGAAATAAGGCATGCGTGGAGGGGGATTTTCCCATTGAGAGGGATATTACAGAGATAGATGGATTTGACGACCTGCATCACAGTGAGGGCATCCTTCTGAAAGCCCAGAATGCACTTTCCCGTTTATACGGAACGAAGAGAAGCTTTTTCAGTGTAAATGGAAGCACGGCAGGGTTATTGGCTGCGATTTCTGCATCTGTGAAAAAGGGCGGTCGGATTTTGACAGCCCGCAATTGCCATAAGGCAGTTTATCATGCAATTTATCTGCGAGACCTGGTGCCCACGTATATTTATCCACAATCCGATTCAGATTTGTGGATAAACGGCGCTATTTCCGTATCCCGTGTGGAAAGATGCCTGGAGGAGAATCCGGATATTGAAGCGGTTCTCATTACATCACCTACTTATGACGGTGTGGTGTCGGATGTGCGAAGGATTGCAGATGTTGCCCACAGTTATGGGATTCCGTTGATTGTTGACGAGGCGCATGGGGCACATTTCCGGTTTTCGGACTATTTTCCGGCTTCGGCAGTGGACCTTGGTGCAGATGTAGTGATCCAGAGCTTTCACAAGACACTGCCTGCTATGACCCAGACTGCAGTGCTCCATCTCTGCAGCGACCGTGTAAGTGAGAAGCTGATCTGCAGATTCCTGGGAATTTATGAGACAAGCAGTCCGTCTTATATTCTTATGTCCAGTCTGGACGCCTGTGTGGCAAAGCTGGAGAAAGACAGCGGACGGATGTTTGATGAATTTGCAGAAAATCTGGAGACTGCACGGAAGCAATTAAGTAACTGTGAATATATCCGTTTGTTCCAGGCACCAGACGAGAAATCCGGGGAAAAGGATGCGCAGGACAGAACGGAAATATTTGCCTATGACAGATCCAAGCTGATTTTATCAACAGTCCACAGCACTTTGAACGGACCAGGGCTTTCCCGGATCCTTCGCGAGAAGTACCATCTGGAAGTGGAGATGACTACGGAGAACTATGTGCTTGCACTGGCAGCAGTTGGCGATACCAGAGAGGGATTTTCGCGGCTTTGCAGGGCGGTAGAAGAAATTGACCGTCAGGAAGCGCAGAAAATAATAAGTGAATCAGACGCAGGAAAACAGGAATACAGGGAAAGTAAACCGGATGTTTGCCAGAGCTGTGAGGGAGAAGCGCGCACAGATGAGCGCAGAAATGGAGACTGCACCTGCAAATGCGGCTCCATGAAACAGCTGATGTCCATTTCCCAGGCCATGGAGGCGCAGGCTCAGTTTTGCCTTCTGGAAGAGAGCATTGGGAAAATTTCCGCGGAGTTTGTGTATCTTTATCCCCCGGGAATTCCTATTATCGTGCCAGGAGAGCAGATCACTGGACTTTTTGTCCGGAATGTGAGAAGATACAGGGAGCAGGGGCTGAATCTTTATGGACTCTGCGGTGAGAATGAAGAATCAATTTGCGTAGTAAAGGAGCAGGCAGAGGTGTAATCCCCTGCCTGAATAATTATGGGAAAAATATTTTACATTATGGGAAAAAGCGCATCCGGGAAGGATCATATCTATGCCAGACTGGCTGCACATGAGGAGCTTGGACTGAAAAAACTGGTTTTGTATACAACCCGTCCGATCCGGGCGGAGGAAGAAGACGGCAAACAGTATTATTTTGTGGATGATAAGAAGCTGAAAGAGTTTCAGGAGAAGGGCTGTGTAATTGAAGCACGTGCCTATCATACGGTACACGGAATCTGGACTTATTTTACAGCAGATGACGGACAGGTGAATCTGGACGCATCAGATTATCTGGGAATCGGTACCCTGGAATCTTATGTGAAAATGAGAGAATACTATGGGGAAGAGGCACTTTGCCCAATCTATATTGAAGTGGAGGACGGAGAGCGTCTTGCAAGAGCGTTGAATAGGGAGAGAAGCCAGAAGACACCCCGCTATGAGGAAATGTGCAGAAGATTTCTGGCAGACCAGGAGGATTTTTCCGAAGAAAAAATTGCTGCTGCTGGGATTAAGAAAAGATTCCAGAATATCGATCTGGAAAAATGCGTGGAAGAAATTGCACAGTATATCAAAGGCTGACATTACAGAGCACAGACACAGATTTAAACTGCATTGTACACACATTTATAACCCGAAATTCAGAATTATTTCACAAAAAACTATGGCATGATTTTGTCGTACATGATAGAATTAGAACGAGAATACAGTCAGACTGTATTTGTACAAAAAGTTACTATAAAGTAACCAAAATGATAGGGTGAGGTGATTCCAATGTTAGGGTTTAATGACATTATAGGACATGAAGAAATTATCAGGCATTTGAAGAATGCTATAGAGACGGAGAAAGTGTCCCATTCTTATATTTTTACAGGTGACCCTGGTTCTGGAAAGAAGCTGCTGGCAGGAACCTATGCCATGACGCTGCAGTGTGAAGAAGGCGGTACAGAGCCGTGCGGACACTGCGATTCCTGTAAGAAGGCCATTGGCAAGAATCATCCGGATATCATTATGGTGACCCATGAGAAGCCAAATGTCATTACCATTGACGAGATCAGGGAACAGGTTATCAATGATGTAGATATTAAGCCTTACTGCAGTCCGCATAAGATCTATATCATAGCAGACGCGGAGATGCTGAATCCTCAGGCGCAGAATGCCCTTCTGAAGACCATCGAGGAGCCGCCGGAATATGCTGTGATCATGCTTCTTACAAGCAATATAGATGCACTGCTGCCCACCATCCGTTCAAGATGCGTGCGTCTTGACCTGAAGGTAGTAGATGACGGTCTTGTGAAGAAATACCTTATGGAGCATCTTCATATACCGGATTATCAGGCTGAAATTGATGCGTCCTACGCTCATGGAAGCATTGGCAAGGCGAAGAAAGCTGCTACTTCCCAGGAATTTGCAGACATGACCCAGAATGCCCTTCGTATTCTGAAGAATGCAGATAACATGGAGGTCTATGAGCTTACAGAAGCCATTAAGGAGCTTTCCAATGACAAGCAGAACATTGGAGATTACCTGGATCTTTTCCAGTTCTGGTTCCGTGATGTACTGATGTTTAAGGCTACACGGGAAGTAGATAATCTTGTTTTCAAACAGGAAATAAATTATATAAGGGAACAGGCAAGCCAGCGTTCCTATGAGAATCTGGAGAAAATTCTGGATGCACTGGAGAAGACTAAGGTACGTCTTCGCGCCAATGTAAATACAGAACTTGCCCTTGAGCTTTTGTTCCTTACAATCAGGGAGAAATAGAATGGCAAAAGTAGTAGGCGTAAGATTTCGGAATGTAGGTAAGATTTATTACTTCAATCCGAAGAACTATAAAATGAAGCCGGGCGATCACGTAATCGTTGAGACTGCCCGCGGTGTTGAGTATGGAAAGGTGGTGCTTGCACCTAAGGAGGTAGCAGATGACCAGGTAGTACATCCTCTGAAGGAAGTGCTCCGCGTAGCGACTCCGGATGATGACGATAGAGAGAAATACAACAGAGAGCGCGAGAAGGATGCGTTCAAGATCTGCCAGAAGAAGATCCGTGAGCACGGTCTTGAAATGAAGCTGATTGACGCAGAATACACCTTTGACAATAACAAGGTCCTGTTTTATTTTACAGCAGATGGCAGAATTGATTTCCGTCAGCTGGTTAAGGATCTGGCATCTATTTTCAAAACCAGAATCGAGCTTCGCCAGATCGGTGTAAGAGATGAGACCAAGATTCTGGGCGGAATCGGAATTTGCGGCAGATGTCTTTGCTGCCATACCTACCTTTCCGAGTTTGCTCCGGTATCCATCAGAATGGCCAAGGAACAGAATCTTTCTCTGAATCAAACCAAGATTTCAGGTGTCTGCGGAAGACTGATGTGCTGTCTGAAGAATGAGCAGGAGACTTATGAGGAGCTGAACCGCAGACTTCCGGGAATTGGAGATACTGTTACCACATCAGATGGAATCCAGGGCAATGTACAGAGTGTAAATGTACTTCGCCAGCTGGTGAAGGTTGTTGTGGAAATCGGCGATGAGAAAGAGATTCAGGAGTTCCCTGTAGCGGAACTGAAATTCCGTTCCAGAAAGAAGAAAGTGAAGGTTTCCGAACAGGAAATGAAGGAACTGCAGGATCTTGAAGACAAAAAGGGAGATTCCAAATTAAATGATTAATGATCTTGTGAAGGAGAATGAACGTGTGGATGACTTGCAGAATGGATATTACATTATCCAGGATCCACAGAAATTCTGCTTCGGTATGGACGCTGTTCTGTTATCTGGATTTGCCAGAGTGAAGAAAGGGGAGAAGGTTCTTGATATGGGAACCGGAACCGGGATCATCCCGGTGCTCCTTGCATCCAAGACACCAGGAGAGCATTTCACTGGCCTGGAGATTCAGGAAGAATGTGCCGAAATGGCGGCAAGAAGTGTGAAATACAATAACATGGAGGACAGGGTCAGTATCAGACAAGGCGATATCAAAGAGGCTGCCGGCATTTTCGGGGCAGCTTCTTTTCATGTTGTGACATGCAATCCGCCTTATATGATCGGCCAGCATGGGCTGACCAATCCTCATATGCCCAAGGCAATTGCCAGACATGAGATTTTGTGCACCCTTGAGGATGTGGTAAGCCAGGCTGCTAAGCTTCTGGGGGACAGGGGCCGTTTTTATATGGTGCACCGGCCCTTCAGGCTTACGGAAATTATGAATGTGCTGACGAAGTACAAGCTGGAACCGAAGCGAATGCAGCTGGTTTACCCATATATAGACCGGGAACCGAACATGGTACTGATTGAGGCCCTTAAGGGCGGAAATTCCAGAATCACAGTGGAAAGACCGCTGATCGTCTATGAGAAGCCGGGAGTTTATACAAAGGAAATCCTGGAAATGTATGATATGGTCTGATCCGACAGCAGAAGAATGCTGTAATGACGGATCGGAAACAGAGCCGATTGCAGAAGGGAGAACAGGATATGAGCGGTAAATTATATTTATGCGCCACGCCTATAGGAAATCTGGAGGACATTACCTTGCGGGTTCTCAGAACACTGAAGGAAGTGGATCTGATCGCAGCAGAGGATACCAGAAACAGTATCAAGCTGCTGAATCATTTTGACATAAAAACACCGATGACCAGCTATCACGAATACAACAAGGTGGAGAAAGCATACACACTGATTGACAAGATGCGTTCCGGTGTGAATGTAGCGCTTATTACAGATGCAGGAACTCCTGGCATTTCAGATCCGGGAGAAGTGCTTGTTGCCATGTGTTATGAGGCTGGCATTGAAGTGACATCCCTGCCAGGTCCTGCTGCCTGCATTACAGCGCTTACCCTGTCGGGCCTTTCTACCCGCAGGTTTGCTTTTGAGGCCTTTTTACCGCCTGACAAGAAGGAGCGCAAGGCAATTCTGGAAGAGCTGAAAAGTGAGACGAGGACCATCATTCTCTATGAGGCACCCCATCATCTTGTAGGCACTTTAGAGGAGCTTTATGAGACTCTGGGCAACCGCAGGATGACTCTTTGCCGAGAGCTTACCAAAAAGCACGAGACCGCATTTTGCAGTACTATTAAGGATCTGCTGGATTTTTATCAGGACCAGAAGCCCCTTGGTGAATGCGTTCTTGTAATTGAGGGAAAAAGCCGCGAGGAGATTCGGGAAGAAGAAAAAGCAGCATGGGAAGAGATGTCCATTTCCCAGCATATGGAAGTTTATGAGAAGCAGGGAATTGCCCGCAAGGAGGCAATGAAACTGGTTGCCAAAGACCGCGGCGTGACCAAAAGAGAGATTTATCAGGCTTTGCTGGAAATAAAATAGAAAAACTATAGGAAACATGTAAAAAAAGGCGTATTTTTGACGGATATTCGTTGAAAATACGGCCTTTTTTTTACATGCGGAAATGGCTTTTAACTGGCAAAAACGGGGATTTTGTGATATAATAAATTAGTATTTTTATGCACAAAAACAGGAATGAAATCTGGCAGCAGAGCAATGCCATAAATTCCTGTGGTTTTGAATAGATGATAACAGGAGGAATATCATGGGCGAAACAAATACGGAATACGGAGCGGACCAAATCCAGATTCTGGAGGGCCTGGAAGCCGTACGTAAGAGACCGGGTATGTACATTGGAAGTACATCCAGCCGCGGTCTGCACCACCTTGTATATGAAATCGTGGACAATGCCGTAGATGAGGCACTGGCCGGTTACTGTACAGAAATCAATGTAGCAATCAATCCTGATAACTCCATCACAGTTGTAGACAACGGACGAGGCATTCCGGTTGGAATTAATCATAAAGCCGGTATTCCGGCAGTAGAGGTTGTATTTACTATTCTTCATGCCGGAGGTAAATTCGGCGGTGGAGGATACAAGGTATCCGGCGGTCTTCACGGTGTTGGGGCTTCGGTCGTTAATGCACTGTCTGAGTGGCTGGAAGTTTCCATCTGCAGAGATGGAAAGAGGTATGAGCAGCGTTACGAGCGCGGCAAGACAATGTATCCGCTGAAGGAAGCTGGAGAGTGTGGGGATGCTACAGGAACAACCGTTACTTTCCTTCCGGACAAGCAGATTTTTGAGGAGACCGTATACGATTATGACATTCTCAAGCAGCGCCTCCGTGAGATGGCTTTCCTTACCAAAGGCCTGAAGATTATCCTTGTAGATAAGCGTGAGGGCATGGAGCGTGAGAAAACCTTCCACTACGAGGGCGGTATCCGTGAGTTTGTAACTTATCTGAACAGAAGCAAGGAAGCTCTGTACCCGGAGATTATTTACTGTGAGGGCGAGAAGGACGGCGTAGCCGTAGAAGTTGCCATGCAGCACAATGATTCCTACACAGAGAACACCTACGGATTTGTAAACAACATCAATACCCCTGAGGGCGGTACTCATATCACAGGTTTCCGAAACGCTATTACCAATACTTTTAATGACTATGCAAGAAAGAACAAGCTTCTGAAGGACAGCGAGCCGAACCTTTCCGGTGATGATATCCGAGAGGGCCTGACAGCTATTGTCAGCGTTAAGATCGGCAATCCCCAGTTCGAAGGCCAGACCAAGCAGAAACTGGGCAACAGCGAGGCCAGAGGCGCTGTAGACAGCGTTGTAAGCAAGCAGCTGGAGATTTTCCTGGAGCAGAATCCTACAGTAGCCAAGGCGACTGTAGAGAAGTCCGTACTTGCACAAAGAGCAAGGGAAGCTGCACGTAAGGCCCGTGACCTGACCAGAAGGAAGTCTGCCCTTGACAGCATGTCCCTTCCAGGAAAGCTTGCGGACTGTTCCGACAAGAACCCTGAGAACTGCGAGATCTACATCGTAGAGGGAGATTCTGCGGGCGGTTCTGCGAAGACTGCACGTAACCGTGCCACACAGGCAATCCTGCCTCTTCGCGGTAAGATTCTGAACGTTGAGAAAGCCCGTCTTGATAAGATTTATGCAAACAAAGAGATCAAGGCAATGATCACTGCTTTTGGAACCGGAATCCATGAGGATTTCGATATTTCCAAGCTGAGATACCACAAGATTATTATTATGACAGATGCCGATGTTGACGGTGCCCACATTGCCACGCTGCTTCTTACATTCCTGTACAGATTTATGCCGGAACTGATCAAGCAGGGCTATGTATATCTGGCGCAGCCGCCTCTTTACAAAATCGAGAAAAACAAAAAAGTCTGGTATGCTTATGATGATGATGAGCTCAATGCCATTCTGACAGAAATCGGACGAGATTCCAACAACAAGATCCAGCGTTACAAAGGTCTGGGAGAGATGGATGCTGAGCAGCTTTGGGAAACCACTATGGATCCGGAGAAACGTATTCTTCTTCGCGTAACAATGGATGAGGCTGCAACCTCTGAAATTGACCTTGTATTTACCACACTGATGGGTGACAAGGTAGAGCCGAGACGTGAGTTTATCGAAGAAAATGCGCGTTTTGTAAAGAATCTGGATATCTAGGAGAGATAAAACAATATGGATGACAAGATTTTTGACCAGGTCCATGAGGTGGATCTGGAGAAAACCATGAAAGAATCCTACATCGAGTATGCCATGAGCGTTATCGCTTCACGAGCACTTCCAGATGTAAGAGATGGTTTGAAGCCGGTACAGCGTAGAGTGCTGTACTCTATGATTGAATTGAACAACGGTCCGGACAAGCCCCATCGTAAGTGTGCCCGTATCGTTGGTGATACCATGGGTAAATATCACCCTCATGGTGACAGCTCTATCTACGGAGCACTTGTAAATATGGCACAGGACTGGTCTTTCCGCTATCCGCTGGTTGACGGACATGGAAACTTTGGTTCTGTGGATGGTGACGGCGCCGCTGCTATGCGATATACAGAGGCACGTCTCAGCAAGATTTCCATGGAGATGCTTGCTGACATCAACAAAGATACCGTTGATTTCCAGCCGAACTTTGATGAAACCGAGAGAGAGCCAAAGGTTCTCCCGTCCCGTTTCCCCAACCTTCTGGTAAATGGAACCACAGGTATTGCCGTTGGTATGGCTACTAACATTCCGCCTCACAATCTTCGTGAGGTTATTAATGCTGTGGTAAAAATTATTGACAATACCATTGAAGAGCAGAGAGAAACTACCATGGAGGAGCTTCTTGACGTTGTAAAAGGTCCGGATTTCCCTACTGGAGCCACCATTCTTGGAAGAAGGGGAATCGAGGAAGCATACCGTACCGGACGCGGCAAGATCCGTGTTCGTGCAGTCTCCAACATCGAGACCCTGCCAAACGGCAAGTCCCGTATTATCGTTACAGAGCTTCCATACCTGGTAAATAAGGCACGTCTGATCGAGAAAATCGCAGAACTTGTCCGCGATAAGAAGATTGACGGAATTACAGACCTGAACGATCATTCCAGCCGTGAGGGCATGCGGATCTGCATTGATCTTCGTAAGGATGCCAACGCAAACGTTGTTCTGAATCAGCTGTACAAGCATACCCAGCTGCAGGATACCTTTGGCGTAATCATGCTTTGCGTGGTTCCTCAGGGTGACAGTCTGGTACCGAAGGTGCTGAATCTGAAAGAGCTTCTGGAGCATTATCTTGCCCATCAGGAAGATGTTGTAACCAGAAGAACCAAATACGACCTGAATAAGGCACAGGAGCGTGCACATATTTTAGAGGGTCTGTTAAAGGCACTGGATAACATTGATGAGGTTATCAGGATCATTCGTGCTGCACGTAATGTTCAGATTGCCAAGCAGGAATTAATGGACCGATTTGAACTTACAGATGTACAGGCTCAGGCAATCGTTGATATGCGACTGAGAGCTCTGACAGGTTTGGAAAGAGAAAAGTTGGAAGCAGAATATGCAGAGTTAGAGGAGAAAATCCGCAAATTCCTGGCAATTCTTGCAGACAGAAATCTTCTTCTCCGCGTTGTAAGAGAAGAGATTCTTGCAATTGCTGACAAATATGGTGATGAGAGAAGAACTGCTATTGGATATGATGTATACGATCTTTCCACAGAGGATCTGATTCCAAGGGAAAATACTGTCATTACGATGACCAAGCTTGGCTATATTAAGAGGATGACCGTAGATAATTTCCGCAGCCAAAACAGAGGCGGACGCGGAATCAAGGGAATGCAGACCATTGAAGATGACTATATCGAAGAGCTTCTGATGACCACCACACATCACTATCTGATGTTCTTTACCAATACAGGACGAGTATACCGTCTGAAAGCATATGAGATTCCGGAAGCAGGAAGAACGGCAAGAGGTACGGCAATCGTGAACCTTCTGCAGCTTATGCCGGGAGAACGTATTACAGCGGTAATTCCTATGCGGAATTTCGAGGAAGGCCGTTATCTGGTTATGGCAACCAAGAATGGTCTTGTGAAGAAAACTCCGATGGAAGAGTATGCAAATGTGCGTAAGACCGGACTTGTGGCAATTACCCTTCGAGATGATGACGAGCTGATTGAAGTAAAGGCAACGGATAACAACAAGGATATTATGCTGGTTACCAAGGATGGTATGTGTATCCGGTTTAAAGAAACAGATGTAAGAAGTACTGGAAGAAGTTCCATGGGTGTTCGCGGCATGAACCTGGATCCAGGAGATGAGGTTGTGGCAATGCAGCTGAATTCCCAGGGCGATTACCTTCTTGTAGTATCTGAAAATGGTATGGGCAAACGCACAGCCATGAGTGAGTTTACCTGCCAGAACCGTGGCGGTAAGGGTGTAAAATGCTACAAGATTACCGAAAAGACAGGTAATGTTATCGGTGCCAAAGCCGTGAATGAAGAAAACGAGATTATGATGATTACCACTGAGGGAATTATCATTCGTATTACCTGTGCCGGAATTTCCATTCTTGGAAGAATTACATCTGGTGTGAAGCTGATCAATCTTGATGAGGGTGTAACTGTGGCAAGCCTTGCCAAAGTCCGCGAAAAAGTCGAGGAAAATGCAAACGGCGGCAGCAGTGAGGAGCCTGTGGAAGAAGCAGATGAAAAAGAAAACTAGAATAATCATTCTGGGTATTGTTCTGGTGCTTGCCATGGCAATGTCCGGATGCGGTGTAAACCAGAAATCACCTGAGGGAGTTGTGGAATCCCTTATAAAAGAATACGTAAACGGCAGTGAAAAGAAAGTGAAAAAGTGCTATTCAGGCGGAGACGATGCCAATGAGTTTCTTCAGACGGAAATCGATGCTACGCTTCAGTATTTTGCCGCACACAATCCAACGAAAGTGAAGGTGGAGGAGTGCGATAAGCTTTCTGAGAAAGACAAGTATACTTACGTTTATATTTATTATAACCTGGTTCTGGAAAACAGCCAGGAATATCCATGCGTGGGTACCTACATGGTAGAGAAAAACGGAAGCAAATATTATGTTATGCCGCCGTCTGAGATTACAGATGAACTGAGAACTCAGGCAGCGACAGATTATGCCAAGTTTATGACAACAGATACTTACAAGAATTATACGAAGGCATACAATGTATTTGTGAAAAAGAACCCGGGATATGAAGAAAAAATTGCAAATAAGCTAAACGCAGAGTAAGGGGAGGCTGCTGCAGGATATTAAGATCTTGCAGCAGTCTTTTCTCATATTTCAGAAAGGAACTGCTAAAATGAAAAGAATTATAGTAATGGTTTTGAAAAACATATTATTTGTGCCATATTACTGGATTATGTTAAATTGGTACGCTGCGCATGTGGACCGCTATACAGAAGAACAGCGCTATGCAATGCTGAAAAAAATCGATCACGCGGCCAACCGAGGCGGAAATCTGCATATTGACGCCCACGGTGTGGAAAATATACCTTCAGAAAATGGATTTATATTTTATCCCAATCATCAAGGATTATATGATGTGCTTGCAATCATGGAGGTGTGCCCGGTACCTTTTTCAGTAGTTGCCAAAAAAGAGGTTGGAAATGTTCCGTTCCTGAAACAGGTATTTGCATGTATGAAAGCTTTCCTGATTGACAGGGAAGACATCAAACAGTCCATGCAGGTTATTATCAATGTTACAAAAGAAGTAAAAGCAGGAAGAAACTATCTGATATTTGCAGAGGGAACCAGAAGCAAAAACGGAAATCACCCACAGGAGTTTAAAGGCGGAAGCTTCAAAGCGGCTATGAAGGCAAAGTGCCCGATCGTTCCGGTAGCTCTGATCGATTCCTATAAAGCGTTTGATACCGGATCTGCCAAAATGCTGGATGTACAGATTCATTTCCTGAAGCCGATGGAGTATGAAGAATATAAAGATATGAAATCCACCGAGATTGCAGCTGAAGTAAAAAGAAGAATTGAGGAAACAATCCGGGAAAATGCCAGGGATTTCTAAGGAATTCTGATAAAAAAGTGGGAAAAATGGCGGAGATAATAAAAAATAAAATAAAATTAGAAAAAACCATTGACAAGGTGAAATATTTTAAGTATAATAACTCATGCGCTGTGAGAAATGCGCACTCCACAATTTAACAGCAGTTAAGTAGTTCGGAGACTGGAGAAGTACTCAAGAGGCCGAAGAGGTGCCCCTGCTAAGGGTATAGGTCGCTAACGCGGCGCGAGGGTTCAAATCCCTCCTTCTCCGTTTTAAATTTTCTAAGATTTATAAAAAATCAAGAAAATTTAAAAAAAGTAGTTGACAAACACTTCTACTTATGATAAAGTAGACAAGTCGTCAACAAAGACAAAAACTTCATCAAAAAGTTTTAAAAAACTTGAAAAAAGTTCTTGACAAACGAAAAGAGATGAGGTAAAATAAACAAGCTGTCGCAAAGAACTGACAGTGAACAACCTTGATAACTAAACAGTGAAACACATACGATTCTCGAAAATTTCTTTATACAATTCATTTTTGAATGAAAACTTTTAAAACAGTAATGACGAGAGATAGCTAAGCTAGTTGGTTGTCTTGAGTGAATCAAACATTTTATCAGAGAGTTTGATCCTGGCTCAGGATGAACGCTGGCGGCGTGCTTAACACATGCAAGTCGAACGGGAAATACCTTATTG